>JANXRI010000151.1 GCA_025353085.1 Betaproteobacteria bacterium | reverse complement strand
CGAAGGCACCAGCGACATTCACGCGCTCGTGCTCGGCCGGGCGCAAACCGGCATTTCGGCTTTTAACTAGTGCCACCAGGAGGAAACAGGATGAGTATGATCTCACTGCATAAGGTGCTCGCGTGTCTCGTGTCCGCATCGTTTACTGTTGCAGGTTCGGTGGCGGCGCAGGGCTATCCTGTCAAGCCGATACGCGTGGTCGTGCCGTACGCACCCGGCGGCTCGACGGACGTTGTCATGCGTATCGTCGCCCCGCGTATGTCTGAATCGCTCGGCCAGCAAGTGGTCGTTGAGAACCGGCCCGGCGGCTCGTCAACGATCGGTCTCGACATCGCCGCCAAATCACCGCCTGACGGTTATACGCTCGGTGTTGCGAATATTACGTTTGGCGCCAATCCGAGCCTGTTCAAAAAAATGCCTTTCGACAGTGAAAAAGATCTGCTGCCGGTCAGTCTCGTCTCCATCGTGACGCTGGTGCTGACCGTGCATCCTTCCGTGCCGGCGCGCTCGGTCAAGCAGTTGATCGCGCTGGCGAAAGACAAACCCGGCAGCCTCAATTACGGTTCCGCAGGAAACGTCAGCGCGAACCACCTCGCCACCGAGCGCTTCAGTTATATGACCGGCATCAAGATGGTCCACATCCCCTATAAGGGCGGCGGGCCTGCCGTCATCTCGATCGTCAGCGGCGAAACTGCGATCTTGATGGCGACCATACCGTCGTCGATTCAGCACTTTCAGAGCGGCCGGCTGATTCCGCTCGCCGTGACCAGTCCGAAACGTAATGCGGCGTTGCCGGACATTCCGAGCATCGCCGAAGCGGGTGTTCCCGGTTACGAAGCAATCGAGTGGAATGGCGTGATGGTACCGGCAGGCACGCCACCCGCGGTCATCTCGCGTCTGCACCAGGCCATCGCCAGGGCGCTGGCAGTACCGGAGGTCAAAGAACGAATTCTTGCGCTGGGCGCCGACCCCGTCGGCAGTTCGCCAGAAGAATTCGGCGCGTTCATTAAGAAAGAAATCGCGACATGGTCGAAGGTCATCAAGGAAGTCGGCATTACGATTGAGTAAGACAACGGTTTCGCTAACGACAAGGACAGGGTAATGGCAGCGAGCGGTACTTGGATTGAACAGTTTCCCGGCAACATGACCTGGTCGAATGCAGCGCTGGTGACCAAAGGCATGGCGCCCTATGGTGCGGTCGCGTTGGGGGAAATCGACGAGGTGTGCGAGCGCCTGAAGACGCGGCAAACCGAACCCGATGTGTGGCAGGAGGAATGGTGCGCGATGGCGCGTCGGCTCGAAGCAGTTGCCGAAAAAGCTGCGGCGGAAGGGCGCCAGCATACGGCCGGAAATTATTATCTGCGTGCCGGCATGTATTACTTTACCGGCGAGCGCTTCATATATCCGGGACCGGCCAAGCTAGAGGTTGGCCGCAAGTCGCTGGAGTGCCAGCGCGCGGGACTGGAGCGCCGGCATCCAAACATGGAATTCGTTGAAGTCCCATATGAGAACACGACGTTGCCCGCGATATTTCTGAAGGCGCCCGGTGTAACCGGACCCGCACCGACGGTCGTTGTATTCGACGGCATGGACAACTGCAAAGAAATGAGCATCCTGTTCAACGGACTCGAATTTGCGGCGCGCGGCTGGCACACGCTTGCGATCGACGGACCTGGACAAGGTGAGTCGTTGCGTTTGCGCGGCCTCTATGCGCGCCATGATTATGAAGTCGCCGGCAGCGCCGCCTACGATTACGTTACGCGTCGACCCGACGTCGACGCGAAAAAAGTGACTGTCATGGGTTACAGCTTCGGCGGGTATTACTCTTCACGTGTCGCTGCATTCGAAAAACGCTATGCGGCCGGTGTCGCGTTTGCAGCGCTGCATTGGGATCTCGCCGGCTGGCAGCGCGAGATCAAGCGCAGGCTCGATGTCGATCCGAAGAACACCGCCCAGTCGGCGTTTCATTTTCGCTGGATCATGGGTCATATTAATGACGCCGACGCGGCGATCGAGAAAGCGAAGAAGTTTTCGCTGGCGGAAGTCGCGGGACAGATCAGCTGCCCGTTTCTTATCGTCCACGGTTCGGAAGACAAGGTCGTGCCCGTCGCATCGGCACACAAGCTTTATGACGCAGTCGGCTCGAAAAACAAGACATTGAAGATACTCACGCCCGAAGACGGCGGCACCTATCATGCCCAAGCCGATAACCGGCAGGTCGGCGTCGATTACATTGCGGATTGGATCAGTTCGAACGTGTAGCTTTGGGCGGACGGCGTGAGCAATTCAACGCTAGCTGACTGGCCTAAGAGCAAATTACGCGCCTTTGCTTGGTCGTGGCGGCCGCCTTGGGGTGATGCTCATGAACTGCCCGTGGACTCAGGTAGATAATTTGACATAATATACATTATACGAAGTGTCTGACTGGGAGAGACCACCGCATCGGCCACCTGAGCTTCTCTTATTTGGCGCCTTTGGCCAGTATCTCGACGATATTCGGATGATTTTTCTCGCGGGCTATGGCAGCCGCGGTCGCTCCGGCGTCTGACTTAAGATTTGGATCGGCGCCATTGGCCAAAAGGAAACTCACCATCTGGGTATGACCTTCACGTGAAGCCAGCATCAATGAAGTGACGCCATTGTCTGCAGGACCGTTAACTTGTGCTCCGTATGAAATCAACAAACGAGCGACGTTCACATGGCCCATCACGGCGGCATACATGAGCGGCGTCCAGCCTGGCCGGTTTAATATGGCGCCGCGCTCAAGTAAGCTGCGCGCCACCTCGACGTGTCCGCCGATCGCGGCCATCATAAGCGCCGTTTCCCCGAACTCATTGGCAGGCTGGACCTTTGCCTGCGCCGCCAATAGCTGCCTCACCACCCCATTGCTGCCCTCCTTAGCGGCCATCATGAGCAACGTATTGCCTTCACGGTCGCTCGTATTCGGGTCGAAGCCGCGCTTGAGCAGAGAACTGACAACCTCGGCTTTGTCCGTTTTAACCGCGTTCAGCATTTGTTCAAAGCTGCTGGCGGCGACCGCGAACTGACTCGCCAACAGTAGAAAGAGGAAGTTCGTAATCCTGATATTTAACATGATATTATCTATTTATCGATTTGAATAAATTGAAGAAATTGTTAGTTGTAGCTGTACATACCTGCTCGAACGGCAGCCCTTTCAGGCACCCTATTTCCTCTGCCACGTGCTTAACGTAGCCAGGTTGATTGGTGCGGCCCCGATAAGGCACCGGGGCTAGATACGGCGAATCGGT
>JANXRI010000135.1 GCA_025353085.1 Betaproteobacteria bacterium | reverse complement strand
GCGATGAACGTGAACGGCAAGGCGCGCTGGACCTGCCGCACCCACGTCGCCGAGGTCGCAATCAACGACACGCTCGAAATCGCGCCGCTCAACAATCTGCCGATGGTCAAGGATCTGGTGACCGACATGGCGCCGTTCTTTGAAAAAATGGCGCTGGCGAAAAGCCGCTTCAAGGGAGACCGGACTCGCGCCGACGATTTCGCGCGCGTGATGCCGGACTCACCGAAACGAAAAGAAGTCGATGCCGCGATCGAGTGCATCGGCTGCGGCGTCTGTTACAGCGCGTGCGACGTGGTGGCATGGAATCCGGCGTACCTCGGCCCCGCCGCGCTTAACCGTGCGTGGACGCTGATCAACGACGTGCGCGATGTGTCGAACGACGAGCGACTTACCGCCGTTGGCGGCGACGCGGGCTGTCACGCGTGTCACACGCACATGAGCTGCACCGAGCGCTGCCCCAAACATATTTCGCCGACCGCCGGCATCGCCGGACTCAAACGCGCGGTTGTCGCTGCCGCGCTCAAAGGCCGCCTGTGAACGTCCGCACGCAAGTGCTGTTGTGGACCGCCCAGCGCGTGAGCGCGATGGCGCTCGCGCTGTGCGTCGTCGTGCATCTCGCGACGATGATTTACGCCGTGCGCCATGGCTTGTCGGCCGCTGAAATATTGGGACGCACGCAAGGCAATTACGCGTGGCTCTGCTTTTATATGACTTTCGTCGCGGCGGTCGCGATTCACGCGCCTATCGGTGTGCGTGCGATTGTGGCGGAAACGCTCGGCTGGCGCGGCGCGCTGGTTGATTTCACATTGCTGCTGCTCGGCGCCGCGCTCGCGTTATGGGGCGGACGCGCGGCATTGGCCGTGTTCGGCTGAACGGCTAACCGTGAAGAACGACTATCGCGCGCGCCACCATCCCGCCTACTGGGCGTTCATCGTCCATCGTGTCAGCGGCTTATCGCTGGCGATTTTCCTGCCGTTTCATTTCTGGGCCCTGAGCCAGGCGCTCAACGGTTCTCAAGCGCTCGACGGTTTCCTCCATTGGACTCAGCAGCCGCTGGTGAAACTGGCTGAAATCGCGTTGGTCGTATTGCTCGCCGCGCATATGGCGGGCGGCGTGCGTTTGTTGATGCTCGAATTTCTCGCGTGGCGCGACTGGCAAAAAAGTTTGCTCGCCGTCGCCGCCGGGGTCAGTGTGGCAGTGGGGCTCGCGTTTGCGCTAAATGTCGTTTGACCTTGCGCTGATCGCGGCCGGGGGTTTCCTCGCCGCGCTCGTCGTGGGCAGCGCGGGATTTGCATTTGCGATTGTCGTGACCGGCGTGTGGCTCTATGTGTTGCCGCCGGCGCAGATCGTGCTGCTGGCGGCAATTTGCGCAACGCTGCTGCATATCGTGAGCATCTGGCAGTATCGGCGCGAGATAGAGTTTCGTTTGTTGTGGCCGTTCGTGATTGGTGGCGCGCTCGGTGTGCCGCTCGGCGTGCTTGCGCTCGAGCGGCTCGATGCGGCATTGTTCCGGCACGTGTTCGGTGCGTTCATGATTGCGTATAGTTGTTACATGCTGATGCGGCCCGCCGTGCCGGTATTAAAATTGCCGCCCGGAGTCGCGCGCATCGCGGATGGGATGGTGGGTTGGGTGAGCGGCATCCTGGGTGGATTCGCGCTGTTGCATGGCACGCTGCCGACGATCTGGTGCAGTTTGCGCGGATGGGACAAGCGGAAGAGCCGCTATATTTATCAACCGTACATTCTGATCACCGGCGTGCTCGTGATGCTGTGCGTCGGCTTCACGGTGAAATTCGACAAGTCGGAATTGATCGTGCCGCTCGCCGTCAGCCTGCCAGCGATGGCATTGGGACTGTGGGCGGGCACGCGGGTGTTCGAAGTGATCAGCGAAGAGCGTTTTCGGCGGCTCGTGGTGTGGTTGATACTCGCGTCGGGCGTCTCGCTGCAATTTTAAAAAAAGGCAAGGCAGAAGTCATGCGTCAAAGTAAATTACGCGCGCAATCGGTTCCGTTCGGCTTTGTCGAGCTGCCGGCCGGCCGGAGTGCTAAAAAGCCGCGTAAAACCGGCTTGACGATGGTCGCCGACTTTGGCTTGCCGTACATGCAGGTCGACGACCTCGTGACGATGGCCGACCGTTATATCGACCTCGCGAAAATCGCGGTCGGCACTTCGCGTTTGTACGATCTCGCCTATCTGCGAAAAAAGCTCGCGTTGTATCGCCGGCATGGAATCCGCCCGTTTATTGGCGGCCAGTTCCAGGAATATGTGTTCGCAACGTACGGCGAGAAAATGTTGCGGCCATTTTTGCTCGAAGCCAAACGCGTGGGTTTCGATGTGGTCGAAGTTTCCGACAATTGCGTCGAACTGACGCCGCGTCAGCGCCGCGCGCAAATCCGGCTCGCCATCGAGTGCGGGCTCGCGGTGTTTGGCGAAGTAGGGTCCAAAGACGCCAGGAACGACGCCGCGCTGCTGGTGTCGCAGGCCAAGGATTGTTTCGCGGCGGGCGCCGAACTCGTGCTGGTCGAAGCCGCTGAGTTGATCGTCAACGGCAAGCCGAAAATGAAACTCATTAACGGGCTGCGCAAAGGGCTCGACATGTCGCGCGTGCTGATCGAGTTGCCCGGCCCGTGGATCTCCGGCATCACGCTGTCGGTCGTCGAAGACATGAAAAAATTCCTGGTCGCCGAGTTCGGCCCCGATGTGAACATCGCGAACGTCATGCCAGCCGACATTCTTGAAACCGAAGCGTTGCGCGTCGGTTTGGGCGTGGTCGGGCCGCAAGTTTCGCGGGACGGGAGTTCGAAATCTTGAACCGCAAAGGCGCGAAGGCGCAAGGGATGCGCGAGAGATTTCATGATGTTGTTATTTTTGTGCTTCTTTGCGCCATTGCGTCTTTGCGGCCCGGTTTTTCGTTGAGGGGGTGACATGCCGCATTCGATTTATTTCGCCGAACGCATGGGCCACGCCGAAATTTCACCACACGGCGCATTCGAGGCCGGCAGCTTCCAGTCGTTCGCGCTCACGTATACGGCCGGCTATTTCGGCATCGACGATACCGGCTCGCTCAAAATCGTGCACCGCTTTGCCTCCGACATGGGACGTCCGCAATTCACAGACCCTGAAGGCTGGAATTACACGACGGTGGAGGCGAGCAACGGCGCGGTGCTTGAGGTCAAGTACGACGGCAAGATGAACATCCGGCCGTGGGACAAGACGCTGTTCATCCGCGTCGTGCGCGGCTTTCTGCGCGAAAACGACCGGATCATTGTGCGCTTCGGCGACACGCGCCAGGGTTCGCCCGGCATCCGCATGCAGACCTTCCACGAGCCCACTTTCGAATTCCGCGTGCTCGTCGATGCGTGGGCGACCTATAACTACGTCGAATTGCCGGTTCAGCCTTACATTTCCGTGGTCGCGGGGTCGCCGGTTCTCTATAAAGCGATCCTGCCGACGCTGCGCGTGCACGGCGAATGGTTCAAGCTTGGCTTCAAAGGCGAGGACAAGTGGGGCAATCCGTCACCTCTCGTGAATGGAACGTTCAGTCTCACCGCCAACCTGCCGGTCGACGGATTGCCGCTGACCCTGACAATGCAGCCCGGCGATTATTCGAAAATCATCGAAGGCCTGCGGTGCACGACGACCGGTGATTTGCTGATCGACGTGCGTGATGCATCCGGCAAACTCATTTGCACCAGCAATCCGCTGCGTATCGCGCAGAGCGCGGACCTGCTGCCGTACTGGGCGGACTTGCACGGGCAGTCGGAAGAAACCATCGGCACCAATTCCGCGCGTGAGCTGATTGAATTCGCGCGCGACCGCGCGTTCCTCGATGCGATGAGCCATCAGGGCAACGACTTTCAGATCACGACACCGTTCTGGAACGAGCTCAACCAATTGAGCAGAGAGTTCAACACCGATGGCCGCTTCATCATGTTTCCCGGCTATGAATGGTCAGGCAACACGGGCCTGGGCGGCGATCGCAATGTGATGTTCCTGAACGAAGGGCGCCAGATTCACCGCTCGCATCACGCGTTGATCGACGATCTCTCGGACGTTAAAACCGACGCCAACAGCGCGGACGATCTTTTCAAGATGCTTAAAGACGAGGACTGCATCGTATTCGCGCATATCGGCGGGCGCTATGCGGACATCAAGATGGCGCACGACGCGCGCATCGAGCGCAGCGTCGAAGTGCACTCCGACTGGGGCACGTTCGAATGGCTCGTGCATGACGCGTTCGAGCAAGGTTACCGCGTCGGCATACTCGCCAATTCAGATGGTCACAAAGGCCGCCACGGCGCGAGCCACCCCGGCGCATCGCTGTTCGGCGCGTATGGCGGGCTTTCGTGCATTCTGGCGACCGGCTTATCGCGCCACGAATTGGCTGACGCCCTGCGCAAGCGCCATCATTATGCGACCACCGGTTGCCGCATGCTCCTCGACACGCGCGCGACATTCGCCGCCGACGCCGAACTCTATGCCGCCGATCCGAATCTCGGGCCGACCACCCCCAGCAAGGTGCGAAGCGCAATGATGGGCGACATTTTGCGATCCGGCGAGCGCGAGATTACCTTCCATATCGACGTACACGCGTCGGCGCCGATCGAACGGATCGAAATCCGCAACCGGCTGACCACGCTTGAAACGTATCACCCGTTCAAAGAAAAATCGCTTGGCCGTCGCATCCGCGTGATCTGGGAAGGTTCCGAATACCGTGGCCGCGGCCGCCAGACGGTATGGGACGGCGGCTGCACGCTGACGGGTAACAGCTTCGAGCGCGTGCGGACGATCAATTTCTGGAACCTCGACAAGCAGCTCGAGCAGTCGGCGCCCGGAGAACTGAAATGGGGCGGACTGACGACGGGTGGCTTCGCTGGTTTCGACGCGTGGTTGAGCGACGCTCAGTCGGGCACTTTGAAGATCGACACCGCGCTCGTCAAAACCGAAATCAAGGTCGCCGATATCGGCATCGATGATCGCGTGTTCTCGAACGGCGGCATCAAGCGCCAGCTCCGCGTGTTTCGCATGCCCGACGAGAATTCGCACACGCGCGTGCAAATCGAGCGCCGCATCGCGCTCAACAAAGAAGGCGACAACGCGCTTTATGTGTGCGTCACGCAGGAGGATGGCCACCTGATCTGGTCAAGCCCGATATACATTTTCCATTAAGGCCGTGGGCGACGGAACGTTGTAAACTACATAGAGATATTTGGCCATGCCTTTATATAAATCCGGGGGAATCATGCATGTCATGCACTGCTTTGCGCTCTGCGCCGCTGCGTTCTTGTCGGCATCGGCCGCGGCGCAGGTTTATCCGGTCAAGTCCGTCCGCATCATCGTGCCATTTGCGCCCGGTGGCGCCACCGATATCGTCACGCGCGTAGTGGCGCAAAAACTCGGCGAGATCTGGGGCCAGCAGGTAATCGTGGACAACCGTGCGGGTGCCGGCGGCAATATTGGCGGTGAGCTCGCGTCGAAAAGCGCGCCCGACGGTTATACGTTATTCATGGCTTCCGGTTCGATCGTGACCGCCAACCCGCATATCTACAAAAAGATGCCGTTCGATCCGGCCAGGGATCTGGTGCCCGTCACCAGCGTCGCGAGCGGTCCGCAGGTGCTGATCGTGACGCCAACTTTTCCGCCGAAGACCGTCAAGGAGTTCATCGATCTCGCGAAGGCGCGGCCGGGTCAGATCTCGTACGGCTCCGCGGGATATGGCAGCCAGACCCATCTCGCGGCGGAAAATTTTCTGTTCGCCGCGAAGATCGAAGTCGTCCATGTGCCGTACAAAGGCGAAGCGCCGGCGATCGTCGACACGATGGCAGGACAGGTGCCGTTTTCGACGCCTAATCTTGCGGCCGCGATCAATTTCATCCAGCAGAAGAAGTTGCGCGCGCTCGGCGTGACGAGCAAGCAGCGCTCGCCGCAATTGCCCGCCGTGCCGGCGGTCGCCGAAACGCTGCCCGGATTCGAGAACCTCGGGTGGTTCGGTTTCCTGGTGCCGACGGGAACGCCCAAAGAAGTGATCGACAAAATCTATCGCGACACCGGCAAGGCGCTGGAGGCGGCGGATATCAAGAGCCGCTTCGAAGGCCTCGGCATGGCGCCGGTCGGCAACAGTCCCGCCGACTTCACCAAGTATGTGCGCGAAGAGACAGAACGCTGGGGAAAAATAGTGCGCGAGCGCAAATTGCAGATCGATTGATTACATCCTCAAGCCGCGCGACGTAAGTGTCGGAACCAAACATCATGAGCTCAGCCAATCCTCTGCTGGAAGTCGAAGGCGTCACCCTGCAGTACAAGACCAAGGAGCATCTGGTCACGGCGACGTATCGCGTCGATTTCCAGGTTTATAAATCCGACCGATTCGTGATTCTCGGTCCTTCGGGCTGCGGCAAATCCACCCTCTTGAAAGCCGTCGGCGGTTATATGCAGCCGACCGAGGGCGGCATGCGGCTTAACGGCGAAGTCGTGACGAAGCCGGGCGCCGACCGCGTGTTCGTGTTCCAGGAATTCGACCAGCTGTTGCCGTGGAAAACGGTCAAACAGAACGTGATGTTCGCGCTGACCGCCAGCGGCCGTCTCTCCGGCAAGCCCGCCGAGGACAAAGCGATGCAGTACATCGAAAAGGTCAAGCTCACGCAGTTTGCCGACAGCTATCCGCACACGCTGTCCGGCGGCATGAAGCAGCGCGTCGCCATTGCACGCGGCATGGCGATGGAGCCCGACATTCTGCTGATGGACGAGCCGTTCGCCGCGCTTGATGCGCTGACCCGCCGCAAAATGCAGGAAGAGCTGCTGCAGTTGTGGGACGACACGCATTTCACGGTGCTGTTCGTGACGCACTCGATTCCCGAGGCCGTGCTGATCGGCAATCGTATTTTGCTGCTCTCCCCGCACCCGGGACGCGTCAAGGCCGAACTGAACAGCGACGGCACGGATCACGTCGGCGCCGGCGGCAAGAAGCTCTCGGACAGCATTCATGACATGTTATTTGCGGACAAGATCGAACAGGAGGTAACCCCTCATGGCTGAAAACGTATTGGTGCAGCGCCCCGAGTTCGTGCGCGAAGTCGAGACCAGCGCCTACGGCGTGGTCGAAAAGCCGCTTACCGCGTGGGAGAAGGTGTTCAACAACGCCGCCGTGCGCAAAGGCCTGATATTGCTTTTGCTCGGGCTGCTGTGGCAATCGTATTCGTCGTGCATGAACGTGACCTCCTTCGTCTGGAAGGATGGCGTGCTGTTTCCGAGCCAGTTCGTGTGTGAACAGAACCCGCTGCTGTTTCCGAAGTTCAGCGAAACTTTGGGCGCGTTCTACGACAACATCATGAACGGCGTGCTGCTGCAGCGCGGCTGGTTCTCGATCAAGGTGCTGCTCATGGGTTATTTCGCGGGCATGTTTCTCGCGTCGGTGCTGACCGCGCTC
>JANXRI010000133.1 GCA_025353085.1 Betaproteobacteria bacterium | reverse complement strand
TGCTCGCCGGTCGCGGGATCGCGCAGTACGGCGCTCGGACAAGCGAAGTTGGTCGGATATACCACGAGCTCGGTGAGGTTGACCGAGAATTTTGCGTTGAGCGCTGATTGCACTTCCGCGGGCTGGCGCGGATCGACGCCCACCGTCTCGCCGCCGCTGGCGTCAATACGCGGCTGATGGAACGCATTTTCCAGCGACATGCCATGATCGATCAGGAACGACGCAATCTGCATCACCGACGGCATGATCTTGCGTCCGCCCGACGCGCCGATCGCAAACCAGCCGTGGTCGCCACGTCGTGCAATCAGCGGGCACATATTCGTTAGCGGACGTTTGCCCGGCGCAAAGTAATTCGGCGATTCCGGCCGCGGGTCGAACCACATGATGCCGCTGTTCATGAGTATGCCGCTATGTGGCAGCACCAGGCGGCTGCCAAATACCGACAACAGCGTCTGCGTCAGCGCAACCATATTGCCGGCGCGATCGATGACATTGAAATGCGTCGTGCAGCCGGGATTCTTGCTGTCGTCAGTTTCGCCCATGGTCGCCAGCCGCTCTGCGTACGCGTCGCGCAAAGCCTGCGCGTAAGCGACGAACGCGGCAGAGCCGGGGCCGCCGGCGGGAAACTTGTGGTGTTTCAGGGCAGTGAGCACGCGCGCGATGCTGGGTCCGGCGGTCAAGCCGCCCGCGACTGCAATGCGCGCGCCGCGATAGTCGAGTTCGAGCGGCGCGACGATGCGCGCACGATAATTTTTCAGATCGCGGGCATCGATAATTCCGCCAAGCGCGGCAATATCTTTGACTATCGAAGCCGCGACTTCACCTTCGTAATAGTCGCGTGGGCCATTGCGCTGCAGCGTGCGCAGCGTGTCAGCGAGTCCCTTCAATTTCAAGCGGCCAAACGCCGAGCCCGCCGGCGTAACGGGCGGATAGCCGCCGGGCAGCCAAACGTCGCGCGTGCTTGGATATCGTGCGAGCTCTTTCGCCATCGTGGCGACTTTCAACGTCAGATACCAGTCCATCGCGATGCCCCGATCGGCGAGTTCGATCGCGGGTGCGATGACCTCGGCGAATGGCCTGGTGCCAAATTTTTCGAGTGCGGTCGCAAGGCCGTCCACATGGCCGGGCACCGCAATGGAATTCGGCCCGTGCACATTGCGATCGTCTTTGACAGTCGGCCATGTAAAGAGATCGGTCGTGAAACCGCCGGTCAGCGGGAAGTCGGCCGGGTTCAACTGATGCGGCGAGATTGGGCCAAAGTCGACGACGTGAACTTTGTTCTCTTTGGCGAGATAAACGAGCATGAAACCGACGCCGCCCAATCCGCTATTCCACGGTTCGACCGTCGCGAGCGCGAGACCGGTCGCAACGGCCGCGTCGACAGCATTGCCGCCGGCATCGAGAATTTTGACGCCGGCTTCACCGGCGATTTTATTCTGCGTGGCGACTATGCCACCACCGGAGGGCGAACGCGCGACGGGTTTGCGGACGAGCCAGTTTTGGATGACATGGGCTGATTGCATGGTCAGTTGCTTCCGAGAAAATTTGACAGGCGCTTGAGCGGCTTGCTCGTGCGCGGGTTCGCACGAGACGAGTCGGGCGATGACTGCGGCGAATTTAAGTCTGAGCGAAGGAACTCACATCATAGCGAATCGTCGCCGCGCTTGCTTGGCGGAGCCGTGAATCTGCGCTGTTATAATCAGCCCAACTTTTTCGAAAAGTGCCGCGCGGTGCCAAAATATATCGTCTGCCTAACGTTCGATTTTGACGGCATTTCCGGTTTTGTCGCGCGCGGCGCGGTGATGCCAACACCGATTTCACGCGGCGAGTTCGGGCCGCGCGTGGGCGCACCGCGCCTGCTCGCGCTGTTGAAAAAATACCGGATCAAATCGAGCTGGTACGTGCCGGGCCATACCATCGAGACGTTTCCGGATGCCGTTCGAGCCGTCGTCGATGACGGTCACGAAATCGGTCATCACGGCTGGCGCCACATTTCTCCGGTCGTTTTCTGTGCTGCCGAAGAAGAAGCGGAACTCGTGCGCGGTAACGAGGCGATCAAGCGCATCTCAGGTGAGTATGCGCGGGGCTATCGTTCGCCGGGCTGGGATCTAAGCCCGCACTCGGTCGGCCTGTTCCTGAAGCATGGGTTCACGTACGACTCCAGCATGATGGGCAACGACTACCTGCCGTACTATGCGCGCACGGGCGACGTCATGGAATTCGAGAAGCCCGCGGAGTTCGGCCAGACCACGCCGCTGGTTGAAATGCCGATCAGCTGGACAACTGACGATGCGCCGCATTTCGAATACATGCGCACGGGCAACGCGATTCGTCCCGGGCTGATGAATGCGGGGCTTGTGCTTAAAAACTGGGTGGCTGATTTTATGTACATGAAAAAAGCAGTCGATTGGGGCGTGCTGACATTCACCTGCCACCCGTTCATCAGTGGCCGCGGCCATCGCATCATGATGCTCGAGCAACTGATTCGAATATTGAAAGACAATGGCGCCGTGTTTCAGCGAGTGGATCGCACGGTCGAAGAATTTTCCCGGCGGCAGGTTTGATTGTTTTCAAGCAGGCGGATTAACAACAGCGTCTCTCCATGCTATTCGTGACTAGCCACTCGCAAGTAATCCGCAGCCGTGCACCGGGGCCCCATACAGGGTGCAGGACGCTTAATCGTATTCAGGACCGGCCGTTCGTATGACAAGTCAGAAGCCGGCCGGCGGGCTCACCCGCGCAAAGTATTGATTTGCCGCGGTGTCGTTGTGCCATCTCGGGGTTGTTGCCGTTTCCGACAGTCATCGCGCGCAAAGTGCCGAGTTTGTGAAGGATGTCACGCGGCGGGGGCTTTCGGCCGATAACCTCGCCCACCAACGCCGGGCATGTATATTGCGGGATTGCCTGCATAGAAATAACAAGGAAACCGGTCATGGCTGCCCACAGCAACGAATACGATGTAAGCCGTCAAATCAAGACCACGGATCCGCACGCGGTCAATCAGGAAATAGACCGCATCTACCGCGATCTTTATCAGGGTGCCTCTACCGAACAGCTCGATCAGGCATTTCATGACATGGCGCAACTCTATCGCGGCGAATATCCCGGTTACCATGCCTGCGACACCGCATATCATGACACCCAGCACGTGCTCGACGTCACATTCGCGATGGCGCGTCTGATCAACGGCTATGAGCGTGGCCGTATCGGCGTGCAACCGATCGACGCGTCGTTGTTTCGGCTGGGCGTGATCACGGCCCTGTTCCACGACTGCGGATACGTTCGCCAGCTAAGCGATCATGAGCATAAAAACGGCGCCGAGATGACTCTCACGCACGTCACGCGCGGCGCTCATTTCCTGCAGGATTACCTGCCGAAAATCGGTATGGCGAACGTCGCGGACGTGGCCAAGGAATTGATCCATTTTACCGGCTACGAAATTTCGGTCGGTGATATCAAGGTGCCGGGCCCCATTTACCGGCTGCTTGGCACTATGCTCGGCTCAGCCGATATCATTGCGCAAATGGCGGACCGCTGTTATCTCGAGAAATGCCGCGACCGGCTATACCCCGAATTCGTAGTGGGCGGTCTCGCGACCACCCATACGCCCGACGGCGAAGAACAGGTCAAGTATGCTTCCGGTATCGATCTCGTGATGAAGACACCTGAATTCTTCCGGGTGGCGCGCAAACGGCTCGACGTTGATCTCGACGCGAGTCACACTTTCGCGCACAAGCATTTCGGCGGACAGAATTTATACCTCGACGATGTCGAGAAGAACATCAAGTTTGCCGAGACGATCCGCAAAGATGGCGAACAGGTGGCTCCGCTCAACCGCACGCCGCCGAGTCTGCTTAAGAAATAAGCGCGGCCGCCTGCGCTCGCGGAGGGTGTCGATCAGCTCAGTTTGACCGTCGCAATGCGTTTTGCCGACTCGAGCACCGCTTCGAGCACCGCCACCCCATGCTCTTCATCGCCACCGGCGATGGCAAGCCTCCGCCCCGCCTTGATTGCATCGGCGAAGTTTTCCAGCTCCGCGCGCTCCGTGGAAAGTTCCGGAAATACGACCGTCTGCGGCTTGCAATGCGCGGCAAGATTCGCGCGGTCAACAAAGCACGCACGCAACTGCCAGGTGGTGAGATGCTCGACGTCGCCCACTTCAACCCAGCCTTTTTCGGCAAACACCTGCATGCGCCACGTTTCCGCTGTCGCAATGACCGTGCCCAGGTAACCCGTGGCGCCGTTTTTAAATTGAAAGAGCATCGAAGTCGTGTCGTCGATTCCATAGTCGAGCACACGCCGCGAACTCTGTGCGTGCACCGTGTCGATTTTTCCAGCCAGATAAAGCATCGCATCGACGACGTGCACGCCGCGGCCCGTCATGCCGCCTGCCGGACCTTCTTCAGGATTCAGCCGCCAGTGGTCGGCGCCGAAACGGTACACGCTGGGGCCGCAAAAATTGCCTTCGATATGCAGCAGCTTGCCCAAGCGCCCGTCGTCAAGCATCCGCCTGATTTCCTGCAGCGCCGGCTGAAAGCGCCAATTGTAGCCGACCGCTAGCGTCACGTTATGTTCAGCGCACGCGTTGATGCATGCGCTGGCATCGCGCTGGTTCAACGCCAGCGGCTTTTCTGTGAACACATGTTTGCCGGCGTTAGCAGCGGCAGTGATGATTTCGACGCGCTGTGAATGCGGGGTCGCGACGATGATGGCGTCGATTTTCGGGTCGGCCAGTGCTCGCTGGTAAGAATCGTAAAGCGGGAATCCTTGTTTCTTTGCGAACTCCGCCGCTTTGGATACGGTGCGCGTCGCGCCGGCCGCAATCCGGATTTTGTCGCTTTTGCCCTGAATGCTGCTGACCAGATTTTGTCCCCAGCGCCCCAGACCGACGATAGCTGCGTTAATCACTGACTGACTCTCCTCGGTTGAGTGGCACCGCTATTCGACTTTGACATTGGTGGTTTGACGACATGCGGGCGTTTTTCATTGAGGCCACGCAAACCAGAGTGCAAGAGCCGCGCGCCGCAAGAATAACTCCCGGGTTTGTTTGCAAAGGGATAGCGCGGTATTCTAATCGAAGCCCGACGCAAAATTACGATTCGCGCCGGGCGGAGGAGACGCGTTTGGTTCGGGACCGCTACCGCGAAATCTGCGACGCTTTTCACTGGCAGGTGCCGCCGCGCTTTAACATCGCGTGGGCGTGCTGCGGCCGGTGGGCGCAAGAGCCGGATCGGGTGGCGCTCTATTGTGAAGATGACGCCGGCCGCACCGGTGTTTACACCTACCGGCAATTGCAGGAGCAGGCGAACCGCTTGTCGAATGCGCTCACGGCGCTCGGCGTCAAACGCGGTGACCGGGTGGCGATCGTAATGCCGCAGCGGCCCGCAACGGCGATTGCGCATATCGCTTGTTATCAAATGGGCGCGGTCGCCATGCCGCTGTCCGTGTTGTTTGGTCCCGACGCGCTCGAATACCGGCTGCACAACAGCGAGGTGGTCTTGGCGATTGGCGATGAATCCTCCGTGCGGCATCTTGCGCAACTGCGGGACAAGTGTCCATTGTTAAAGCATATCATCGGCGTGGAGGGCGCGCGCGAAACGAAGGTTCTCTGCTGGGAAACAGTGCTCGAAAAAGCGGCGTCGAATTTTGAACGCGTCGATACCAGCGCCGAAGATCCCGCCATATTGATTTATACGAGCGGCACGACAGGTCCACCCAAGGGTGCGCTCGCGGCGCAGCGTTCTTTGCTCGGTAATCTGCCTGGCTTCCAACACTCGCAGGATATGTTTCCGCGTGAAGGCGATCTGTTCTGGTCGCCGGCGGATTGGGCATGGACCGGCGGCCTGATGGATGCGCTGTTGCCGACGCTTTACTACGGGCGTCCCGTGCTCGGCTATCGCGGCCGCTTCGATCCTGAAAAAGCTTTTTATCTGATGCAAAAGTATCGGGTGACCAACACTTTTCTGTTTCCGACCGCGCTTAAAATGATGATGAAGTCGGTGATGGCGCCGCGCGAAAAATATGACCTCGCTCTGCGCAGCATCATGAGTGCAGGTGAGGCGCTGGGCGAAACGGTGTTCGCATGGTGCCGTGATTCGCTCGGCGTTACCGTCAATGAAATGTTCGGCCAGACCGAAATTAATTACATCGTCGGCAATTCGCATGAGCTGTGGCCGGCGAAGCCAGGGTCGATGGGCCGGCCTTATCCGGGGCATCGCGTCGCAGTGATCGACGATGCTGGCGACCAAGTGCCGGTCGGGGTAATCGGCGATGTGGCGGTCAACCGCTATTGGCGCGAAGGCGAAAAAGACGCCGTGTTTTTTCTCGGCTACTGGAAAAACGACGACGCGACGCGCGCCAAATACACCGGCGACTGGTGCCGCACCGGCGATCTCGCAAAAATGGATGCCGATGGGGACCTCTGGTATCAGGGCCGCGCTGATGACGTGTTCAAGAGCGCGAGCTACCGCATCGGTCCGTCTGAGATCGAGAACTGCCTCGTCAAGCATCCCGCGGTGGCGAATGCCGCGGTCGTGCCGAGCCCCGACTTTGAGCGCGGCAATATCGTTAAAGCTTTTATAGTGCTGACGGCCGGCATCATGCCGTCGAAAGAACTCGAAGTGGAAATCCAGGAGCACGTGCGCGGCAAGCTGGCACCGTACGAGTATCCGAAGGAAATCGAATTCATCGATGCGCTGCCGATGACGACGACGGGCAAGGTGCAGCGGCGGGTATTGCGTTTGCGCGAGGCCGAACGCAAGCGGGCATTGATCAAGGCATAACATCGATGGAGACGAACATGCGAATAATCCTATGGCGCTGGTTGTGGTGTATGGCTGGCCTTTCCATCGCGTGGACCTGCGGCGCGCAGAATTTTCCGGACAAGCCAATCACGTTGATCGTGCCATACAGCGCCGGTGGCGCCACGGACGTCGCCATGCGTGCGCTGGCCGATGCGACCGCGCGGCAGCTTGGCCAGCGAGTCATCGTCGAGAACCGCACGGGCGCTGCCGGCACGCTGGGACCGTCGACGCTCGTGAACGCGAAACCCGATGGCTATTTGATTTCGCAAATGCCGATCACGGTGTTCCGCGTTCCGTATATGCAGAAGGGCGGCTTCGATCCGCTGAATGACTTTAGCTGGGTCATCCACGTCTCGGGGTATACGTTCGGGGTCGTCGTGCGCGCGGACTCGCCGTGGAAAACGTGGCAGGAATTCATCGCGTATGCGAAAGCGAATCCGGGCAAGGTCAGCTATTCCACTCCGGGCCACGGCACGAGCCTGCACATCACGATGGAGCAGATCGCCGCACGCGAAGGCATTCAGTGGCTGCAGGTACCGTATAAGGGCGCGGCCGACGCGCTCGTCGCGTTGCGAGGAGGGCACGTCACCGCAATGGCGGATTCGACGACGTGGGCGGAGATGGTCGATGCGGGGCAATTGCGCTTGCTCACTACGTGGGGTGAAAACCGCACGCGGCGCTGGCCGAACATACCCACGCTGAAAGAACTCGGCTATGGCATCGTGTCGAATTCGCCGTACGGCATTGCCGGACCCAAAGGCATGGACCCCAAGACCGTGAAAATCCTGCACGACGCGATCAAGAAGGCGATGGACGATCCCGCGTATCAGAAAGTGCTCGAGCGCCTCGATCAAGACAATGTCTACAAGAGCAGCGAAAACTATGCAATGTTCGCGCGCCAACTCAACGACGAGGAGAAGGCGGTCGTCGAGCGCATGGGACTCAAGATGTAAGCGCGGTGCCGGACAGGATGCGAATACTCATGTTTCGTCATTTATCCTTCGTCGTGATTTTAGCGAGTGCATGGTTCGCATCCGTGGGCGGTGCGCGCGCGCAGCCCGCGGAGAATTTTCCCGAACGTCCGATCACGCTGATTTGTCCGTGGACGCCGGGCGGCAACACCGACATTGCGCTGCGCGCGCTCGCGGACGTCGCCGCGCGCCATCTCGGCAAGCGCATCGTCATCGACAACCGGCCCGGCGCCGGCGGCGCGCTCGGTCCGCAAAACATGGCCGCGGGCGCCAAACCCGACGGCTACACGCTTTCGCAAATCCCGCTCGGCGTATTCCGGCTGCCTCACATGGTGAAGACCGCGTTCGATCCGATCGGCGATCTCACGTGGATACTCAACGTCGCCGGCTATGAATTCGGCGTCAGCGTGCGCGCCGACTCGCCCTGGAAAACGTGGGACGACTTCATCGCTTACGCCAAAGCCAATCCCGGCAAAGTGAGTTTCGCGAGCCCCGGCATCGGCACGAGCCTGCATCTGACGATGGAGGATTTGTCGGGCCGGCTCGGCATCCAGTGGCTGCACGTACCGTACAAAGGCAGCGCCGATGCGGTCACCGCGTTGCGCGGCGGACAGGTTATGGCGCAAGCGGGTTCGCCGCCGTGGGAACTCGTCGACGCGGGCCAGGTTCGGCCGCTCGTGATGTGGGGCGACAACCGCACGCCGCGCGCGCCCAACGTGCCGACTCTGAAAGAGCTCTACGGCATCGTCGCCAATTCGCCATGGGGTATCGCCGGGCCCAAAGGCATGGACGCGAAGGTCGTCAGGATTTTGCACGATGTGTTTCGGCGCGCGATAAACGATCCGATTTTCGTCAAAGCGCTCGACCGCGTCGGCATGGCGCCTTATTACATGGGCGGCGACGAATACCTGCAGTGGGCGCGGAGCGCGACGGAGGAGGAGAGGCGCGCGGTGGAACGACTCGGATTGAAACCCTGAGCCATTCATCATCGTCATGCCGGCGTCCGCCGAAATAACGATTATTTCCTCTGGAACTGGCGCCGCCATTTGTTCTCCTTCGGTGATTACTGCGGCGATCATTATCAGGTGACCCAAATCCAGTCGCAACCGGTGCGGAGTTTTCCATATCCGATTCGAGCGGCGCCGCTGCATCAGTCGCAAAACAGCATCGTGCACTGAAGTAATAGCGGCGGTCGTCGCGTACAATGGCGGTTTTTGCAGCCGACGCGATGATCAGAACCCGCTTCGCCCCCAGCCCTACCGGTTTCCTGCATATCGGCGGCGCGCGCACTGCGCTTTTCTGCTGGGCGTATGCGAAGAAACTGGGCGGCACGTTCATTTTGCGCGTGGAGGACACGGACCTCGAGCGCTCGACCCAGCAGTCGGTGCAGGCCATACTAGACGGCATGCAGTGGCTCGGTCTTGAGTGCGACGAAGGGCCGTTCTTTCAGATGCAGCGACTTCAACGCTACAAGGAAGTCGCGCAGCAATTGCTCGATGCGGGCCACGCCTATCACTGTTATTGTTCGAAAGAAGAGCTCGATGCAATGCGCGAAGCGCAGCGCGCGAGCGGCCAAAAACCACGCTATGACGGACGCTGGCGCGATTCGATGGCGACGCCGCCCGCCGGCGTGGTGCCCGTGGTGCGCTTCAAGACGCCGCGCACCGGCGACGTGACGTGGGACGATCAGGTCAAAGGTCTGATAACCATCAGCAACGAAGAACTCGACGATCTCGTCATCCTGCGCGGTGATGGCGTGCCGACGTATAACTTCGGGGTTGTCGTCGATGACCTTGATATGGCTATCACCCACGTTATTCGCGGCGACGATCACGTCAACAACACGCCGCGCCAGATCAATATGTACAAGGCGCTCGGCGCCGTGTTACCGAAGTTCGCGCATCTGCCGATGATCCTAGGCAGCGACGGTGAGCGCCTGTCGAAGCGTCACGGCGCGGTCAGCGTCATGCAATACCGCGATGAGGGCTTCCTGCCGGAGGCGCTTGTTAATTATCTTGCGCGCCTCGGCTGGTCGCATGGCGACGAAGAAAAATTTTCGAGCGAGCAATTGATCGAATGGTTCGATCTCGCGCACATCAGCAAGTCGCCGGCGCGGTTCGATGCCGAAAAACTTGCGTGGCTCAATCAGCAGTACATCAAAGAAGCCGACCTTCGCCGGCTCGCTGGGTTGACCGGGCCGTTTCTCCTGGCAGACGGTTGCAGCCTTGCTGACGGTCCGCCGTTGGTCAATGTCGTTGCCTTGCTCAAGGACCGCGCGACCACGTTGCGCGAACTCGCCGACGCGGCGGTAATGTTCTACCGCGTCCTGGAGCCGTCGGCGGCATTACGCGCGCAGCATTACAGTGCGGAAATCCGCCCGGCGCTCGCCGATTTGCATACCCGTTTGCAAGCCGTTGTGTGGAATCGTGCCGTCATCAATGAAGCAATCAAAGCTGTCATCAGTGCACACGGACTCAAGATGCCGAAGCTCGCGATGCCGTTGCGCGTGATGGTCACCGGTGAGACGCATACGCCGTCAATCGATGCGACGCTCGAACTGCTCGGGCGTGACCACGTGCTGGCCCGCATGGAGGCGCAGCTCATGAATTTTCCTGCTCCTGGTTAACGCACTTCAGCTACAGGCCCAAGCGTATTGCCGGCGCTGCTTGCAACTGTTCGGGCTATTCTTTGTTTATGTGTGTTTATGTGCGGCGATCTGCGGCTTGATGGATTTCGCTTCACGCTCGAGCAACGCGCGCTTGCGTGCCACACCCCACCGATAACCTGACAACGACCCATCGCTGCGCACGACGCGATGGCAGGGAATGGCGACCGCGATGACGTTGGACGAGCAGGCGGTGCCGACTGCGCGCACCGCTGCTGGCGCGCCGATGCGACGCGCAATTTCGGTGTAGCTCGCGGTCGAGCCCGGCGGGATTTTTTGCAGCGCCTGCCATACGCGCTGCTGGAACGCGGTGCCGCGTATGTCGAGCGGCAGATCGAGGCCGCGTTGCGGCGCTTCGATGAAACCGACCACCTTCGCAACCCACTGTTCGAAAGCATGATCGCCGCCAACGAATTTCGCTTTGGGAAAGCGTGCCTGTAGTTCGCGCACCAATCCGTCCGGATCGTCGCCAAACGAAATCTCGCATATCCCCTTGACGGTCGCCGCCACGAGAATCGAGCCGAGCGAACATTCACCGACGGCAAACCGAATTGATGCGTTGCTGCCGCCGGCCCGTAATTGCGTCGGCGTCATTCCCAGGAGGTTGGAAGACTTCGCATAAAAACGACCCGTCGAATTAAAACCGGCATCGAAGATGGCAGCAGTCACGGTATCGCTATGGGGCAGGGCGGCGCGAACACGCTGAGCGCGGCGCGCTGCCGCGTAGGCTTTCGGTGTAACACCGGTTGTCGCCTTGAACACGCGATGAAAATGAAACGGGCTCATGCCGGCGCGTTGAGCGAGGCTCGCGAGATCCGGTAACGAATCTGTCGCTTCAAGCGCGCGGCAGGCTTTGGTTATTGCAGCGGCGTGCTTGTCCGCGAGTGGAGCTTTGGTTGGCTGGCAGCGCTTGCACGGACGAAAGCCGGCCTCTTCGGCCGCTTGGCAGGAGTCGTGGAACGCGACGTTTTCGTGCAACGCCTGCCGCGAAGGGCACGACGGCTGGCAATAGACGCCCGTCGTGCGAACCGAATAGTAGAAAGTGCCATCCGCGCATTTGTCGCGACGCGTGACGGCTGCCCAGCGCTCTTCGCTTGACAAATTGTCGTGCCGACTTTGGTTGGAGGTTTTCATTGAAATCATGATAGCGCGCCTTGGTTTGGAATAGAACGCGCCGAATGCGACGCGATTGGTGCATCTTCGCCAATTGCGCGGCGCTGCGCACTCCGCGTCTTGCGCTTGAATTCCCGGGCAACACGCCGCGTGAAAGACGTGCAAGTGGTTAAAGCATTGTTCCCGCGCAGGCATTCAGTATTTACAGCCCAAGGCCCCATCGGTATAATCCGCGGTCTTTCGTGGGGGTATAGCTCAGCTGGGAGAGCGCTTGCATGGCATGCAAGAGGTCAGCGGTTCGATCCCGCTTACCTCCACCAGCAGTAACGTAGCAACTGTTCGTCCTGATTGTCCCCATCGTCTAGAGGCCTAGGACATCGCCCTTTCACGGCGGTAACACGAGTTCGAATCTCGCTGGGGACGCCATAAAAAACAAATAGTTGCGATTTATGGCAAGTCGATTTTGATGCCAATGTCTAGGCTATGTCTAGAAAGCCTTGCAGGATCGGCGATCATTCGCTGATCTGTGAATTTGATACTTGATGCCTTGCTAG
Organism: Betaproteobacteria bacterium; assembly: GCA_025353085.1. Classification (GTDB taxonomy): domain Bacteria; phylum Pseudomonadota; class Gammaproteobacteria; order Burkholderiales; family SG8-41; genus PALSA-1004. The sequence continues at coordinate 51 of JANXRI010000133.1, read as the reverse complement.
CATCGTGATCGTTCATATTTAGCAGGGAGGCCAAAATGAAATTCTGTTGTG
>JANXRI010000109.1 GCA_025353085.1 Betaproteobacteria bacterium | reverse complement strand
CGTATTACAGCGGATGCCTTTCTTAACGTATGCCATAGCGGTCGAACGGCTGAATGCGGCAAGCCCTGCTTTGGCAGTGCTGTAAGCGATATTTACGCGGCCCGCGACCTGGTGGCGAAAGCCGGCGATCGACGAAATGTTTACGATCACGCCGGCCTTTTGCTTCTCCATCACGGGCAGCACAAATTTGCAGCCCATAAAAGCGGTCTTGAGATTGAGATCAAGCTGCGCGTCCCATACCTCTTCGCTCATCGACACCGGATCGCCGGCGGCCGAACCGCCGCAGTTGTTGATCAGGATATCGATGTGGCCATAGCGTTGCATGCACGCGTCGACTGCGCCTCGCACTTCAGCAGACTTCATCATATTGCAGCGGTGCACGACGCAGGTGCCGCCTTCTTGTTCGATCAACGCGCGCGTCTCCTCCGCGGCGGCTTCGTTGAGATCGGTCGCAAATATCTGCGCGCCCTGGCGCGCGAGCAACACGGCGGTTGCTTTGCCATTGCCCCAGCCGGGACCCACGCTGCCCGCGCCGGCGACGAACGCGGTCTTGCCTTTCAAGTCGAGCATTGAAACATTCCCTAATGAATTAAAAGAGCCGGCAGTCAGCGTGGCGGCTTTTACGAGGCGCAATTATAGGCGGGATAAATTTCGCTCGCTGTGCCTGGATTCACTTGCGCCCGCAAAGCCGCGGCGAGAAAAGTCGAGCAGTGAAATGTTGAGTGTTCGCATCTTCGACCGATAAAAATACCGTTTTTTCGCAGCGTACTAACTCCTGACAATGGGCAGCTACTTGATTTTCCTTGCGTGTGGCATCGAGACGATCAGCAACACGATCGCGAGCGTGCCGGCGACTGCCATTGCAGCTACCGCGTGGCGCGGTCCGATTGCTGCCGCCAGCAAGCCGATCAACATGCTGCCCGCGGTGGACAGCATCTGGCTCATATTAAAGAGTGCCATCGAGCGGCCGCGATATTCCGCGGATGAATACGATTGTACGACGGTGTTGACGAGCGCGTTCGCGTGCACGTGGTAATAACCGGCGACGATCATGATGATGAGCGACAACCAATACCAGGGCGTATACGCGAAGATTACGATTGCCACGCCGTATGCGAGCGATGAATCGAGCATGACTTTGCCACGTGCGAGTTTGTGCCCCGCCAGCGTTATCAGCGCTGCGCTGATCAACGCACCGATGCCCATTGCGCCGAGCAGGAGGCCCTGACCGCTCGCGCCGACGCCGAGCAAATCGCGCGCGAATACGGGGAGCAAAGTCGCGAACGGAAATATCAGCAACGACACGGCCGTGGTGCAAAGAATGCCGGCACGCACGGACTCATTGTGCCACGCGTACTGCCAACCTTTGACGATGCTCTGCGCAAAGGGCTCGCGATGCGACTTGCCCGTGGCCGGCGGAACCGGCTGCAGCATAAAAGCCCACACCGTCGCGACGAAGAGAAAAGCGGCTTGGACGGCGTACGCGCTGTCAGTACCCGCATAAGCGATAAGCGCGCCCGCGAGCGCGGGGCCTGTGAGCCGCGCCCCGTTGTAGATGACCGACGTGAGGCCGATCGCGTTAGTGAGAAATTCCAGCGGCACCGCATCGGCGACGAGCGAAGTGCGTGCGGGATGCTGAATCACCTGCATGATCCCCGCCAGCACGGCGGTCACGTAGACATGCCACGGCGCGACCTGGCCCGTAAATATCAGCAGTGCCAACGCGGCGAACAACAACGCATTCACGGCTTGCGACACCAGCAGCAGCGTCTTACGCGAGTAGCGATCGGCGGCGCTGCCTGCAATCGGCGAGAACAACAGCAGCGGAATAAACTGGACGCCGCGCACGAGGCCGAGCTGCACGACCGAATCGGTGAGCTGATAAATAAGCCAGCCGCGGGAGAGTTCGTCCATCCACGTGCCGAGATTGCCGAACATCTGGCAGCCGGTGACGAGACGGAATTCGCGGTAGTGCAGGGCTTTGAATGCGCGCTGGCTGCGCAGGGCCGAAAGGAGAGATTGCATCGGCGGATTCTACCGGCTGCGCTGCGACTTACGGATACATCGCCCAGCCCACCCGATCCGTTTGCGCTTTGAAAAGATGGCCCTGAGTCGTCGTGACGAACAACGTCGTCATATCCGGCCCGCCGAAGCAGCAGTTGGTCGGGCGGATCGCGGGCACTGGATGCGTTTCGAACATGCGGCCTGTCGGCGAAAACACCGTGATCATGGGGCCGGGGCCGGCGAGCTCCCAGCCGTTGGTCGCGACAATGTTACCGTCGATGCCGCGATGTATGTCTCTGTAATCCTCCCCCGGGCGCATAGGGAATGATCACGCGCACAGGCTTGTCCGGAAAAGTCTGTGCGTCGGCAAGGGCGGCAACTCCCGTGAGCAGCACGGCAAGCGCGGCTTGCTTGAAATTGTTCATGAGGTATTCCCTGTTCAGGTCTCTGAGCCCCGAGGCCATCGAATCGTGCGGCGCGCTTCCGATTCAAGTCAAGGCACGTTCACTATCCCGGAACTTTGCGCCGCGCAGCCGGGTCCGATATATTGAAGCACACGCAGGAGAGCGCCGGATCCGTCCGGCCACCGAAGGCGCAAACTCCCATAATCGCTCAGGTCCAGTACTGCATGCCTTGAAACGCC
>JANXRI010000067.1 GCA_025353085.1 Betaproteobacteria bacterium | reverse complement strand
GTGCTGACTTGCGCGAGCAATATGCCAGGATGAGCACCGAACCGCTGCCGATGACCACCGCAGAATTCGCGCGGTTCGTGCGCAAGGAAATCGACGAGAACGGGCGCATCATCAAGGCTGCAGGTATCAAGGCACAGTAATCGTGCGCGGGTATAACGTATGAAGAACTGGAGCGGTTGCAGGTGAGATACCGACGATTAGGCAGGACTGGGCCGGAGGTTTCGGCAATCGGTCTGGGCCGTGGCAGCCAGGCGGTCAAGTTCGGCGAACCAATCGAGCAGGAATTTAACGAGACAATCCGGCGCGCGATCGATGCGGGCATTACGTTGTTCGACAGTTCCGACTTGTACTGGAACACGCGCCACGAGGTGCTGCTCGGACGCGCGGTGCAGGGTCGGCGCCACAAGGTGCTAATCACCACCAAGTTCGGCAACATCGATTTGCCGGATGGCAAGAAAGGGACCAACGGCCGGCCCGAGTATGTGTTCTCATCGTGCGAAGCAAGCCTGCAACGGCTCGGCCTTGATTGCATCGATATCTACTTCATGCATCGCGTCGATCCGACCACGCCGATAGAGGACACCGTTGGCGCGATGTCGCGCCTCGTCGAACAAGGCAAGGTCCGCTACATCGGGTTATGCGAGGCGGGCGCTAAAACCTTGCGGCGCGCGCATAAGGTGCATCCGCTGGCCGCGCTGCAAACCGAGTATTCGTTATGGGCGCGCGATTGCGAAGCGGAAATCCTGCCGGCGTGCCGCGAGCTTGGCATTGCGTACATGGCGTATGCGCCGCTCGGCCGCGGGTTGTTGACGGGCGCGATCAAGACCATTGCCGATCTGCCGGAGAGCGACCGGCGCCGCCGGCATCCGCGTTTTCAGCCGGAGAATCTCGAACGCAATGCGCAGCTCGTCGCGCAACTGACGGCGATTGCAAACAGAAATCACATAACACCGGCGCAATTGGCACTCGCGTGGCTGCTGGCGCAGGGCGACGACATCGTGCCGATACCCGGTACTAACCACGTGCGCAACCTCGATTCCAATATCGCGGCCGTCAATATCGAACTAGCCGATGCGGAGGTGGGTGAACTCAATCGTATTTTTGCGCCAGGCGCCGGCGCCGGCCTGCGCTATTCAGCCGCCTCGTTAAAGGGGCTCGGCATCTAGAAGCTATCTCAAAAACAGACTGGAGCCGCAGATAAATGCGGATGAACGCAGATAAGTTAAAAATACCGTACGTCAGCCAGAGTGCGGCGCGGGATCTCAATCTGCGAGTATCTGCTTTTATTTTCCGCTGATTGTCTTTTTTTTTATTTTTGAGATAGATTCAAACGTTTTTCGATCGGAACAGAAATGGCAAAACTCAAACGCCCTCCGCGCAAATCGGTGCGCAATGCGCATCTGCGCAAACATTCTGTGCAGCGCCGCACGCGCAAGCCGGCCGCGCCGGAGTTCTTGTCGCTGCAGGAAATCGCGCTCGCGGCCAGGCGCAATCTCTCGGCCGACTTGTGGAATCATCTTGTGGGCGGCGCCGATTCGGAAACCACCTTGAAGCGCAACCGTCAGGCGCTCGATAGTCTTGCATTGCGCCAGCGCGTGCTGGTCGACGTGCGCAATATTGATATCACCGCAACGCTGCTCGGCCAAACATTGTCGAGCCCCGTGTTTCTCGCGCCGGTTGGCGGCCTCGTCGGCTTTATCAATCCGCAAGAGGGCGCGGTGCCGGTGGCGCGCGCCGCGGTTGCCCACGGCACTACGGCATTCATCAGCACAGCGGCCACGCCGGGTTTCGAGGCGGCCGCGGCTGCGGTCGCCGAACCGCTTATTTTTCAACTCTACGTGAGGGCCGACCGCCAATGGGTCGAAGACATCCTCGATCGCGTTAAAGCAGCGGGCTATCGCGCACTCTGTGTTTGCGTCGACCGGAATTATTATGGTCGCCGCGAGCGCGACATCATCAGCCGCGCCAGCGTGCGCGACGGCTTCGGTGACCCGTCTTTCCAGATGGGCTTGCAGTGGAGCGATCTCGTCTGGATGAAAGAGCGTATCAAGCTGCCGTTGATCGTCAAAGGGGTAGCCACCGCCGAAGATGCGCGCCTCTCAGTTGAACACGGTGCTGACGTCGTCTATGTTTCGAACCACGGCGGACGCCAGCTCGATTACGCGCAGGCAACGATCGAAGTGCTGCCGGAAGTAGTGGCGGCGGTCGATGGCCGCGCCGAGATTCTGTGGGACGGCGGCGTTCAACGCGGCACCGATGTCATCAAGGCGCTCGCGCTGGGCGCGCGTGCCGTCGGCGTCGGTAAATTGCTCGGCTGGTCACTCGCCGCCGGCGGCGAGGCGGGCGTAAAACGCATGCTGGAATTGATGGACGTCGAAATTCGCACCGCGATGGGGTTGATGGGCGTGACTTCGCTCGCGCAATTGAACCCATCGTGGGTGCGCCCCGCGCTGCCGGTTGGCCCGTCCGGCGTGACAAGCGCTTATCCGTGGTTTGAAGAGAAAAAATAAATTATGAGTAAAACGAATAGTTTGGCACTCGAGCCCCGTCTCGCCGCCATTATGACGCAGGAATATCCGCGCTTTTCCGACGCTGAATACGCGCGGCGGCACAAGCGGCTTGATGAGGTGATGCAGAAAGCCGGCGTCGATCATCTGCTGGTGGTGACCGACCATCGCGTCGGCAATGCGCCGCAATGGGTGACGTCGTGGCCGGGCACAGTCGAGGCTTATGTCGTGTTCAAGCCCGGCGTGAAGATGACCATGTTCATGGAGTGGTACAACCATTTTCCGCTGGGCAAAAAAATCGCGCACGATGTCGATGTGCGGTGGGGCGAGCATCAGGGGATACAAAAAACCATTGAGGAGCTCAAGCGTCGCGGCGCGAAGCGAGTCGGCGTCATGGGTCCCTTGGTCGTATCCAAGTGGCGCATGCTCGAAGAACATTTCGAGATGGTGGGACTCGACGCCGAATATATCCGGTTGCGCACCATCAAATCCGGGGAAGAAATCGACTGGCTGCGGATCGGCGCGGCGTTGTCGGACGCAGGTCTCGCAGCGCTCGTCAATGAGACACGCGTCGGCATGACCGAGCGCGAGGTCGGCAATCTGATCGAGCGCGCATGGGTTGGGCACGGCGGCACCACGATGATTCACTACGTCGGCCGCACGTCGATGGCGAATCCGCATATCTTCGTGCCGCCGCAGCATCATTCGCCGCGCAAGGTTGAAAAAGGCGACGTGATTTTCTGCGAGCTTTCGGCGTTCTGGTGGGATTACGCAGGGCAGGTGCTGCGCACGATGACGGTGGATGCCGAGCCGACGCCGCTTTATCGCGATCTCTATCAAACCGCCGAAGCGGCGTTTGACGCTGTCACCAAAGTCGTCCGTCACGGCACGACGATGGAGGAAATCGTCGCTGCGACCGGCCTGATTGAAGAGGCCGGGTTCTCGGCGTGCGACGACCTCATGCACGGTTTCGGCGGCGGCTATTTTCAACCGATCATCGGGCCTAAAAGCCGGCCGGCCGGCCCGCTGCCCAGGATGACCCTCGAAGAGAACATGACCGTCGTCGTTCAGCCAAATGTCATCACCACAGATCAGGATGAAAGTAAACGCGCGGGCGTCCAGGTCGGTGAACTGATCCGCGTAACCAAAACCGGCTTCGAGCGGTTGCACACTGCTGATCGCAAGCTGTTTCGGATAGGTTGATTCGGGCATAGAATAGTTCGGCTGCCGGCGATAACCAAACTCACCCCGCTGCTGTTCGCCGAATAACGCTATGGACGAGCGCAATTGTAGCGCAGGCGCCCGGCCTGCAATGAGACCGGTGCAGGCGAGGCGCCTGCACTACCCTGTTCTTGATATGCGCTCAAAGGAGGCAACATGTCCCGGATGACCACGACGTCGCTAACCGTCAACGGCAAGCGACAAACCGTAACTGCGCTGCCCGATACGCCACTCTTGTGGGTATTGCGCGAAGATCTCAAGCTAACCGGAACCAAATTTGGTTGCGGTGTGGGCCAATGCGGCGCCTGCATGGTGCACGTCGACGGCAAATCGGTATTCTCCTGCCTGTTGCCGGTCAGCCAGATGAACGGGCGCAGCATCACGACGATCGAAGGACTGTCTCCCGACAGCACTCACAAGTTGCAAAAGGCTTGGATTGCGGAGCAGGTGCCTCAATGCGGTTACTGTCAGTCCGGACAAATCATGCGCGCGGCTGATTTGTTGAAAACAAATGCGCATCCCACGCGCGATCAAATTGTCGAACACATGAGCACCAACATCTGTCGTTGCGGCACATATGCTCGCATTGTGCGTGCAGTCGAGCGGGCTGCGAAGGAGCAGGTATGAGCTCCCCGATTAGCAAATCGCGCACGGCAGGCGCCCGCGAGCCGAAATCACGCACTGGCAAATTCGACGTTAACCGCCGTCGCCTGATGGTAGGCGCAGCGGGTCTGACCTTCGGTGTTGCGTTCGGTGTGCCGTCCGCTTTGCGCTTCGCGGGTGATGCGCATGCGGCCGGCAGGGACGTTACGTTAAATCCGTATGTGACGATCTCCGTTGACGGAACGATTTCGATCATGTCGCCGGCCGCCGAGATGGGGCAGGGTTCGCTTACGTCGCTGCCATTGATACTCGCTGAAGAACTCGATGCCGACTGGAGCAAGGTGCGCATAGTGCCGGCGCCGCCGA
>JANXRI010000461.1 GCA_025353085.1 Betaproteobacteria bacterium | reverse complement strand
TTATAACTTAGTCGCCAACACGGTGGGCAACGCCGGTCATGTCTGGCGTATCCTCTATCCAAGAACGGGCGCAGACCTTGGGACAGCGCGCCGCAGAAAAGGGCGTGCGGTTTCGCAAGCCCTTTTCCACGAATGCTGGTGGTGATGGGTGGAATTGAACCACCGACCTTGGCGTTATGAGTGCCACGCTCTAACCGACTGAGCTACATCACCAATTAGCGAATTTTCGTTGGTCCGGTGGGACCAGTCAATCGGCCAGTGCCTTAATACCATTGCCGCCGCTCGACTTTTGAGCGACCCGGCGCGTTCTTGTGTTGTCAGGCACTTGCAGTGAAGGCGCGCGAGTCTAGGTTTCGACCCCCAATTTGTCAACATTTCCCGTTTATCGCCGGGCGCAGACCGCCGGGCGGCGTGTTTTGCGGTCTACTACTTAGCCCATTAAAATGCGCGCTCCCGAAGGATTCCGAATAGCTTATGGATTTCGATGTAGTTGTCATTGGTGCGGGCTTGGTAGGCGCGAGTTTCGCGTTAGCGCTGCAAACCGCCGGGCTGCGAATTGCAGTCATCGATACTCTCGTGCCGTCGACGTCCGTTGCGCGTGACGACTGGGACAGTCGAATTTATGCGATCAGCCCCGGCAGTGAGGAATTTTTGCAGGCATGCGGCGCGTGGCAACTGCTGGATACCGCGCGTTTATGCGCGGTCGAAGACATGCACGTGATTGGCGACGATGAAATTTCCGCGCTTAATTTCGGTGCTTACGCCGCCGGCATGCGCGAGCTCGCAGTCACTGTTGAAAGCCGTGAACTGCAGAGCGCGCTGTGGCAGGCGCTCATGGAGGCGCAACACGTCAAGGTTATTGCACCTGCGGCGTGTCACGAACTCGTTCTGGAAGCAGCAGCAGTGCAACTGTCGCTCGCCGACGGACGCTCTCTGCGCGCGCGCCTGATTGTCGGCGCCGACGGTGCCGATTCATGGGTACGCACCCAGGCAGGCTTAAAAGTCGATACACGGCCGTACGCGCAGACAGCGGTGGTCGCGAATTTCGCCACGGCGCAAGCGCATCGCGGCGTCGCGACGCAGTGGTTCCAACGCAAAGGGGTGCTGGCATTGCTGCCGTTGCCCGGTGAGCGGGCTTCGATGGTGTGGTCGACCGCGACCGCGCATGCCCAAGAGTTGCTCGCCCTCAGCCCGAATGAACTCGCCATGCGAGTCGTGACAGCGTCTCACGGCAAGCTCGGCGACCTGCGTGTGATCACGCCAGCGGCAGCGTTTCCATTGCGGATGCAACGCGTGCAGCGCCTCGTGATGCCGCGCCTTGCCCTGGTCGGCGACGCTGCGCATAATGTGCACCCGCTGGCGGGGCAGGGCGTCAACCTTGGATTTCGCGATGCACGCGAATTGGCGCGCGTGTTGACCGCGCGCGGCGCGCAAAACGACTGCGGCGATTTCGCCTTGCTGCGGCGTTATGAGCGCGCCCGCAAAGAAGATATCGCGACCATGCAGTTGACTACGGATACCTTGCAGCGTTTGTTCGATACCGACAATGCGCCGCTCGCGAAGCTGCGCAACTTTGGGCTGCGACTCGTGAATCGCCAGTCAGCGCTCAAGAACCTTTTAGTACGCCAGGCGGTCGGATAAATGCCCTCTGAAATCAACCCTTGTTAAGGAACATCATGTTTAAAGCCATTTCAACGTTTGTTTGCCTGGCGCTCACGTGCGCGAGCCTCGGCGCCGGCGCTAGCGAAGCGACCGTTAAGGCCGCGCTTATGAAGAAATATCCCGAGGTACCGGTCGAGGCCGTGACCAAAACGCCGGTGCCTGGTATTTACGAGGTTTACTCTAATGGACAGATAATTTATACCGACGAGCAAGCAGCGTATCTTTTCGTCGACGCGAAGCTGATAGATACCGAGAAAAAAACTAATCTGACTGAAGAGCGCATGAACAAGTTTACTGCGGTCAAGTTCGATCAGCTGCCGTTAAATCTCGCGATGAAGAAGGTCAAAGGCAAGGGCACGCGCAAGCTTGCTTACTTCGGCGATCCGAACTGCGGCTATTGCAAAAAATTCGAGCAGGACCTGACGAAGCTTAATGACGTGACGATCTACGTATTCCTACTCCCGGTGTTGGGTCCCGATTCTGTGGAGAAGTCAAAATCAATCTGGTGTTCGAAAAACAAAATCAAGGCATGGGACGATCAGCTTGTAAATGGGGTAGCACCAAGCGCGCCCGGCACTTGCGATACAACGGCAATTGATAAAACGTTGGCGTTTGGCAAGAAGTACGGCATTACCGGAACGCCAACGTTGTTTTTTACCGACGATCAGCGCGTGCCGGGCGCGATTCCGATCGAGATGCTGGAGCAGCGTCTGGCCGCGGCCAAATAAGCGCTGTAGTTTCGCGTGCAGGCGGACCGCCATGGCGATGCGGATGGAGACGGTAGACAGTTTGCTTTCGGTTCAGGGCCCGGCGTTCGATCCCGTTTCGACGCAAGCGTGGATGCGCCTGCTCAAAGCATTCACGCTGTCATTTTTGCTGCACATTGCGTTGCTCATCGGTATGCCGGTAAACCCGACGGGTGGTGTGCCGCAGATGGTTTCGATGATTACTGCGCGGCTCGAACCAGCTGCCGCCAACACCGAAGTTGTCGCCGACGATGTGGCAATGGTTCCGGACAGCGCACCAGTTCCCGTCGTGGAGAAACCGCCAAAAACCGTCGATGCTAAAACCGCCGATAAGCCGGAGCCGTCGCGCGCCCAAGAAGCAGGGCCTTCGCCGAGCACCGGCATCGAGGTACCGTTCATCCGCGACCCGACCTACTATCCTGCCAAGCAACTCGATGTCTATCCACAACCGCTCGGCCAAATACGTCTCGATTATCCCGAGTCGGCAACCAGCGCCAAAGTAGACGGCCGTTTATTGGTGCTGCTATTGATCGATGAATTCGGCATGGTCAATGACGCTTCGATCGTGGAGTCGCAACCCAAGGGATATTTCGAAGATGCCGCATTAGCGGTGTTTCGCGCGGCCCGCTTTTCACCGGCGCAGAAATTCGGTCGTGCGGTGAAGAGTCGCGTCCTGCTGCAGGTCAAATACTTGTACGGCCAATCGGCCGGCGCGCTGCGTTAACGCCCTAATTGGCGGCCGGCATCGGGAAACCGTTCGGCAGCAGTACCCACATCTTGCCGCTTTGACGCATGCGGCCCGCCAGTGCGGCGGCTTCTTCGCCGAAACCCCAGAAAAAATCCGCGCGCACCGGCCCGCGAATCGCGCCGCCGGTGTCCTGCGCGAGCATCAAGCGGGCGAGCGGCTGGCGCGCGTTTGGCATCGTCGTGGCGAGAAATACCGGCGCGCCCAACGGCACATAGCGCGCATCGACCGCGATGCTGCGCCGCGCGGTCAACGGCACGCCGAGCGCACCGAGCGGTCCCGGGAGATCGCGCGACATCTCGCGGAAGAACACATAGCTCGCGTTGTAATTGAGCAGTTCCTGCAGCTTGTCGGGATTTTGTTTAGCCCACGCCTTGATACCCTGCATCGATGCTTTTTCGAGCGGCAGATCGCCGCGGTCGATGAGCAGCCGGCCGATCGAACGATAGGGATAACCGTTCTGGTCGGCATAACCGAGTGCAATCGTCTCTTTGCCGTCGAGCTTGACGCGTCCCGAGCCCTGGATCTGCATGAAGAAAAGTTCGACCGAATCTTCGACCCACGCGATTTCCTTGCCAGTCACCGGCGCCGCGCCGGTTTCGATCTGCGCGCGATTAAAGTACGGGATGATGCGCTTGCCATCAATGCGCCCGCGCAAACGCATGTTTTTTAACTCCGGATAAACTTCGCCGAGGTCTATGACCAGCAGATCGTCAGGCACCCCATAGACCGGCACAGGGTAACGCGCACTGCGCTTGCGGCTGCCATTCAACAACGGTTCGTAATAGCCGGTCACCAGCCCGCTGTCGCTGCCGTCCGCATTAATGACCTGATACGGCGTGAAGTTGTTTTCGAAGAAACGGAAAGCCGTTTCACGCGACGGCTCGCCCACCCCCGCCGCTATGCTGCACACGGATTGCCATGCGGCCTGATTTTTGAGAGTGCCGCAACTCGCCATAAACGCGCTCCAAGCGAGTTGCGGATTGTCTTCGCGCCAGTTCGCAATCGAGTCCCACGTCGTCGCCCGCAATGCACTCGCCATGGTAGGCGGCTTCAGTGCGGGGATTTCTACCGTGGGCGCGGGACTCGGCGCTGGCGCTGGAATCGCGACGGACGGCACGGGCGCCGGGGCCGGCGGCACGGGTGCTTTTGGCGGCAGCAGTGTTTCGCACGCCGCGAGTAACACGGCCACGGTGACGGCGAGACAGCGGAGTATGATTGACTGCAGCAAATGCATGGAACTCAGGCGAAGCACGATGCGCCGCAGTATATAACAGCAAAATTCAACGGCGAAGACCGATTCCCTAACATGTTGTGGTTGCTTCTCGAAGCGGGCTTAGCACTTGCCATTTTGATCTTCATCGTGTGGTGGACGTGGCCGAAGAAACCGCCCGATCGCGATGCGTAAACGCGCTGACCCCGAGTTGCTTGGATGCGTACCGCGGAGCGAGGTCAGTGCAGTACGCGCGGTATCGACAGAGTGAATTCCGGAATCGGTGCGTCAAACTGCAGGCCATCATCGCCGACCATCTGATAAGTGCCGCGCATGGTACCCACCGGCGTCGCGAGCGCGGTGCCGCTCGTATATTCAAAGCTCTGCTCCGGCCGCAAGGTCGGCTGCTCGCCAACGACGCCGGGCCCGCGCACTTCCTGCGACTGATTGTTCGCGTCCGTGATAATCCAGTGACGGCTGATCAATTGTGCTGCGACCGTGCCGGTATTTTTAAGCGTGATCGTATACGCGAAAACATAGCGGCTGCGTTCGACATCTGACTGCTCGGCAACATAGGTCGTGCGCGTTGATACGGTGATTTCATATTTTTTATCGGTAGTCATTCGTCTTATTCGGTAGTTCGAAAATGTGATGCTCATTGCACACTATTTTTGGCGGCGCTGCAATACGAGCCTGCGGGCCGGCTATCAGGCCAACAGCAATACCGGTAGAATCCCGCTATGTACCGCATAGCGCCCAGCATACTGTCGGCGGATTTCGCAAGACTTGGCGACGAGGTGAAAAGCGTCGTTGCGGCCGGCGCCGACTTGATCCATTTCGACGTGATGGACAATCATTACGTGCCCAATCTGACCATCGGTCCGCAAGTCTGCGCGGCACTGCGACCGCACACGACCGCCGTGATCGATGTTCATCTGATGGTGAAGCCGGTCGACCGCATCATTCCGGATTTTGCCCAGGCCGGCGCCAACATTATTTCATTTCACCCGGAAGCTTCCGAGCACATCGACCGGACGATCTCGCTCATCCACGAGCATGGCTGTAAAGCAGGTCTGGTCTTCAACCCCGCGACGCCGCTCGATTATCTCGATTACGTCATCGATAAGCTGGACTTGATCCTCATCATGTCGGTGAATCCCGGTTTCGGTGGACAGAAATTCATTGCCGGTGCACTGCCTAAACTGCGGGCGGCGCGCGCCCGCATCGCGGCCAGCGGGCGCGACATCTGGCTCGAAGTCGATGGCGGCATCAAAACCGACAACATCGCGGACGCTGCACGCGCCGGCGCCGATACATTCGTCGCCGGGTCGGCGATTTTTGGCGCCGGGAATTACGCAGCAACGATAAAACAAATGCGCGGCGAACTGGCCAAAGTGTAGGCGTTTTTATGCGCGTGCCGGCAAGCGTCCGGCTGTTTTTTTGTAGCGCAATGAATGCGGCTCATCGATCTCACACCTGACAATTTATGCAAAAAGCCCAATTCCCGCTACCGGTCAAAGCCGTCATGATCGATCTCGACGGCACGCTGCTCGACACCGTTGCGGACCTTGCCGCCGCGGTCAACCTGATGCTCGAGAAGCTCGGTCGCAGTCCGCTCGACGAAGCGCTGGTGCGCAATTTTGTCGGCAAAGGCATTCCCAATCTCGTGCAGCGCGCGCTTGCAGGCAATCTGCAAGGTGAGATCGACGCGGCGCTTTTTGAGCGTGCTTTACCGGTTTATCTCGACTGTTACGAAACCGTGAACGGTAAACATACGCTGCTGTATCCGGGCGTTCGCGAGGGGCTCGATGCGTTCAGGCAAGCGGGTTTTCCGCTGGTGTGCGTCACTAACAAGTCAGCGCGTTTCACGCTGCCGTTGTTGCGCCAAATGCAGCTCGCGGATTATTTTGTGCTGGTGGTCTCGGGCGATACGTTGCCGAAGAAAAAGCCGGATCCGCTGCCGCTCACGCATGCGTGTAAAGAGCTCGGCATCGCGCCGCGCGATATGCTCATGATAGGCGACTCGCTAAACGACGCAATCGCCGCGCGTGCCGCAGGCTGCCCCGTGTTCTGCGTGCCGTACGGCTACAACGAGGGGCACGATGTACGTCAACTGGATGTTGATGCTATAGTTGAAACGTTGGTGGAAGCGGCCACCTTGATCACCCAATCATGACCCACATGCCAAGCGAAAGAACGATCGTTTGCTCCACCCGGCGGATTCGTCCGTGGCGCAATGAACTGGCAAGCTGACGCGCGTAAAAAACGCGCGTTGCCGTCGTTTCTTTTGCCTGTTTCCATGGAGTGGCGTCATGACAGAAGCACAATTCAACCAGCTTGCGGCCGAGGGTTATAACCGCATCCCGCTAGTACTCGAAACTTTCGCCGACCTTGACACACCGCTGTCGGTCTACTTGAAGCTGGCGAACCAGCCGCACACCTATCTGCTCGAATCGGTGGTCGGCGGCGAGCGTTTTGGCCGTTACTCGTTCATCGGCCTCGCGGCCGATACGCGCATCGAAGTGCGCGGTTACGAGTGCAGCGAATTCGAGGGCGGCAAGCTGAAGTGCAGCACGCAGGCCGACGATCCGTTGCAATTCGTCGAGCAATATCACGCGCGATTCAAAGCGGCGCCGCAAGCCGGATTACCGCGCTTTTGCGGCGGGCTCGTCGGTTATTTCGGCTATGACACCGTGCGATATATCGAGCGCCGGCTTGCCAAATCGCAGAAGCCCGACCCGCTGAACGTGCCCGACATTCTGCTCGTATTGTCCGAAGAGCTCGCGATCGTTGACAATCTGTCGGGAAAATTAACGCTGGTCGTGTACGCCGATCCGGCGCGCGACGGCGCATATAGCGCGGGCCGGCGCCGGCTTGGCGCCTTGCTTAAAAAATTGCGCGCGCCGCTCAGCATACCGGCTGAAACTGCGGGCAAATCGGAGCCTGCAGTGTCCGGCTTTGGCGAGGCTGCTTATCTTGCGGCCGTCGACCGCGCGAAGCGCTACATCTTCGATGGCGACATCATGCAGGTCGTGCCGTCGCAGCGCATGTCGAAGCGTTTCAATACCACGCCGCTTGCGCTGTATCGCGCGCTTCGCACGATCAATCCATCGCCGTACATGTTCTATTTCGATTTTGGCGATTTTCACGTCGTCGGCGCGTCGCCTGAAATCCTGGTGCGCCGTGAAGGCGATGCGATCACCGTGCGGCCAATCGCCGGCACCAGGCGGCGCGGCAGGACTGCCGAGGAAGATGCGGCACTCGCCACCGAACTGCTCGCCGACGCGAAAGAGCGCGCCGAACACATCATGCTGGTCGATCTCGGTCGCAACGATATCGGGCGCGTTGCCCAAACCGGCAGCGTGCATGTTACCGAGCGCATGGTGATCGAGCGCTATTCGCACGTCATGCATATAGTCTCCAACGTGGAGGCCAAACTGAAACCGGGGTTGAGCTCGATCGACGTGTTACGCGCGACTTTTCCCGCCGGAACGGTCAGTGGCGCGCCCAAAGTGCGGGCGATGGAAATCATCGATGAACTCGAGCCGGTCAAGCGCGGCGTGTACGCAGGTGCCGTCGGCTATCTTGGCTTTAACGGCGACATGGATGTCGCGATCGCTTTGCGCACTGCAGTGGTCAAGGACGGCATGCTGCATGTGCAGGCCGGCGGCGGCGTAGTGGCTGACTCGGTGCCGCAGGCGGAATGGCAGGAAACGCAAAGTAAGGCGCAGGCGCTGCTACGCGCGGCCGAAATGGCGGAAGCTGGTCTGGACAGCAGGATCGAATGAATGGGCGCCGCCCGTTCGCGCGCGCTGTGGCTAAGCCGGCATCGTACTGCGCCGGTGTATGATTTGCGCTCCGACACGCAACGGCGTTGTCCCATGAAAAGATCCCGCGGCTTTACGCTGATTGAAATTGCGGTGGTGCTGTTCATCATTGCACTGCTGGTAGGCGCCATTGCGCAATATCTGTCAGGGCAGATAACTTCCGCCAAACAATCCATTACCCAGACGAGGGAAGCCGCGATCAAGGCGGCATTGGTCAATTTCGTTTCGCGAAATTTCCGGCTCCCTTGTCCCGCAGTGGGCACCATTCCGGCGGGCGCTGCCAACAACGGCGTCACAGCGATCAATCCCGGCACTTGCACAGGAACCCTGTTGTTTCCAGCCGGCACGCCGACTGTCGCGAGCGGTACGATCCTGTGGGTAAGTTTGGGACTGCCGGCCGAGACTTCAATCGACGGTTATGGTAACCGGTTCACCTATGAGGTCACACTCGCGGCTACCTCGAGTAATCTCACGGCACAGACGTTGCCGGGGATGAAAGGCAATATAACGATCCACAGCAGCGGGCCTGGGGTCGCGGGTAATCAAATCAACGAATGCACGACAGCGGGGCGCTGCAGGATTACCGTGCGATTGTCGCTGCAAACACGAACGTCATCCGCAATGCCATCATCGCGACTGTAACCCGGGTTGGAAATTTTCACTGCGTCGCGGGCACCTGCGCGGGCACGGTCAACTGCGGCGCCGGGATGCCGTGCGAGACCACGCAGTTTACGTACACGCTGCCGCCCGTGGGGGGGCGTTGCTCCGAACACAATGCCTGTCCTTGGCCTGCCGGGGACGGAGCTAAATAATCCGTGGGGAAAACCGATGCAGTATGCAATTGCCACTGCGACAATCACGCCGGCGACCGTATTGAATCTGACCGCGTTCACGCTCACTTCATGGGGACCGGATGGCGCAGCGGGTAACGGCGACGATATCGGCGTCGCGGTGTCGGTCGGTGAATTTCAGACGATCGTGTCGAAGTCGCGTTAGACGCGCTGCCGCTGAATTGAGCGTGCACGGGCCTTTGAGTTACACTTGGTTTTATGCAAATTACTCGCCTCCGCCCGTACCAGATTATGCGCTTAGCCCGATGGCGTTAGAACGCTGCGCGCACCCAAAATGGGCTGCCTTCGGCATTTTCCAAATTGCTTTATCCGCTTAGCGCGCGGCAAAGCCTGTTGCCAGGCGGGTCACTGCGAGTCAGCCTAACGACATGAAATTCGGGGAACAGGCTTTGCCATGCTGCTGATGATCGAAATTTGCGATCACTATCCACATACGTTTGTATGTATCCTGCAATCAAGAAATTCCCGTGATTGCAATTGAAAAATAGTTCGAAGCATCCCGCTCTATCTTCATAATTGGTGGTAAATTGGTGGTAACAATTTATGCCATCATCATGAAGACAAATAAAGTTCTCACGCACTCATTGCTGTTGCGTTCCGCACGACCTGTGACAACGGCGTAGCGAAACACACGGCCGCAATTTTGTAACGCTCGGTGTGCCGTCTCCACGGCGCCTCTGCTTTCAATCCGGCGCAATACAGTGAGCAGGACTGGAGCGGTAACGCTCTGAATAGGGGACGGGCCAATCCAAGGAAACACATCTCGCTCAAGCCGTCGGATAATCTTATCGCCGTGGCTCTGTTTCCATACCGGAGAGAACTTTGCGTACCACTCGCGGGCCACGACCTCAAAACTATTGATGTTCGCATTTGCGATGGAAGCCTGCTGCGCCTTACGCGTTGCGGCAGGGTCGCTCCCATGCGCCAGCAGTTTGCGATTTAAATCGCGTCGTTCACGAGCTTCTTTGAGGCTAATCTCGGGATGGACGCCGAGAGAAAGGCGATTCTCTTTGCCGCCATAACGATACTTAAATCGCCACCATTTGCCGCCGCTAGTGTGGTGCTTCGCAATTAACGAGACATTCCCTCCCCTTCAAGGGGAGTGCCAGGGTGGGGATGGGGTGACATTTGGGCGCCATTCCCCCATCCCCCTCCCTGATGCCCCCTCGCCACTGCGCTTGCTCTCCCCCTTGAAGGGGGAGGAGTTTCGCTATTACCGTGCCGCTGTATAAGTGCCGTATAGAGTGAAGCACTACACTAGCAGTGCACGCTTGCGAGCGACAAAGAAGTCAGCTTTACTTCCCACCGAACCGACATCTGCCAGAGTTACCCGATTACAGCGGGCACGGAGCACCGCTTTCCATCCACGTCTTGAATGCCGAGACGGTCTCGGCGCGCGACACCGGCGGCGTTGCGCGATTGGCGCCAGGCGCCCAGCCCCAGGCGACCTGTTTGTTGCTGCGGATATGGGCCAGCATCGAAGCGAGGTCGCGGCCGCCCGTCGCACGGCGGTTCTTGATCGTTCGGCACAGCTCGCGCGCGCTCACGCCATTGAAAATCATTTTGGTTTCCGGGGGAGGCAAGCGCCAGCCGGGCGAACCGGGCGGTGCGTGCTCGCCGTAAGCCGCGGGCAAATTGGTTTTCTGATGACATGAAGAACATTCATTCGCGATCGCGCCGCGGCCGGTCGGCCCGCGCACGACAAATTGCTCATGCGGTGTTTCCTTGTCGTCCTGGAATGGCGAGTCGCCCGCGATATGACAGTTCTGGCAACGCGGATGCTGCAACACTGACCGCACGACTTCGAACGCACGCAATGCACGCTCCTGCGGCTGTGAATTGGCGGCGTCCATATTAGCCAACACCAGCATGACGCCGAACGCCATGCGCACGCCAATGGCGAGGCGCTGATTTTTCTTTTTCATAAAATCCTCCCGAACCCGAGTCTACGACGCTCGATTGCCGCGGACGCGTCAACCTTACATGGTAATACAGCTGCGCTCAGTCGATCGTAGCGCCTGATGCTTTTACGACCGGGCCCCATTTGTTGATTTCGGCGCGGATGAACTCGGTGTACTCACGTGGCGCGAGTGGCGAGACGAAAGCGCCCTGGCTCGCGAAACGATCTCTGACTTCGGCGAGCGCGACGGCCGCG
>JANXRI010000415.1 GCA_025353085.1 Betaproteobacteria bacterium | reverse complement strand
CCGCCGCATCGCTGTGCTCAACAAGATCGATCTTATGTGGGACGATTTGAAAACCGACGCCGAAATCGCCGTCGATGTCGCGCGCCAACTCGAACAAACCGCGACGCTGCTCGCTTTACCGCGCACCCATGTCATGGCGATCTCCGCGCAAAAAGCCCTGCTCGCGCGGGTGCGCGACGATGACGCGCTGCTTGCGAGAAGCGGCATCGAGCAGCTCGAATATCTGCTCGCCTCCGAGATTATTCCAGCCAAGCAGGAAATCATGCGCGCCGCCGTGCAGCGCGAAATCGGCAGCATGGTCGACGCTTCGCGGCTCGCCGTCGACAGCCAGTTCGCAGCGACCAAAATCGAATTGGCCGAGCTTGCGACGATGTCCGGCAAGAGCCGCAGCATGGCGCAGACCATGGTGGCGCGGCTCGAAGTCGACCGCAAGAATTACCATGCGACCGTGCAAACTTTCCGCGCGACGGTCAACACCGTGACCAATCAGGGTGCGACGCTGGTCAAGCAGCTCGACGACGATCGCCTGGACGATATCCTCAACAAGGATCGCAAATTCATCGAAGACGCGTGGACGACGGCGGGCCTGTGGAAAAGCATGCAGATGCTGTTTCAGCATTTCACCGGCGTATCCGCGAAAATACTCAACTTTTCCAACCAGATTAAAGGCCTGGTCGACGCGACGTACGCGCACTTTCATGAAAAATTCGGATTTGCGCGCCTGACGCCTCCGATGCTGAATCTGGAAAAGCATACGTTGACCATGACCAGCATGCAGGAGCAGGCGCGCGCGTTCTGCCACGATCCGGTCAATATGGCGAAGTACAAGGATTTCCTGGTCAAACGTTTTTACGAAAGCCTGGTCGCCGAAGCGCGGCAGATTTTCGAGATGACGCGGCTCGATGCGGAGACCTGGCTCAAAGGTTCGTTGAGTCCGCTCAATCTGCAAATCAAGGAACACGAAAAGGTGCTTGCCAAGCGCATCGAAAACTTCAAGAAAATCCGCGACAACATCAGCTCGGTCGAGGACCGCATCAAGCATCTCGAAAAACAGCAGATCACTCTCGACGATCAGGCGAAGGTGCTGACGCGCATCAAGCGCAGCCTCGACGGCGAGACGCATGCCAGCAAACCGGTTGCCCCTGAACTAGCGGTCGCCGAAGTCGCCTGACGCAGCGCCGTGCAGTCGGCAGATCTCGGATTTATAAAGCCGCTTCAATCCGTTCGCATAACGTTTTAAGCACATGGATGCGCGCCGAATTCTTGTCGTTGGCCGCCACCAATACCCACGGCGCGTCGTCATTGCTCGTGCGCTCGACCATGTCGCATACCGCGTCGGCATAGGCCTGCCAGCGCTTACGATTACGCCAGTCATCGGCGGTAATCTTGAAATTTTTGAATGGCGTTTTTTCGCGTTCGCGAAAGCGCTGTAACTGCTCGTCTTTGGTGATGCTCAGCCAGAACTTGGTCACGATGCCGCCGGCCTCGACGATCTGCTCTTCAAAATCGTTGATTTCCTGGTACGCGCGCATCCAGTCTTGTTCGGCACACAGTTTTTCCACCCGCTCGACGAGCACGCGCCCGTACCATGACCGGTCGAAAATGCTTACGCGCCCGCGTCGTGGCAGGTTGCGCCAGAACCGCCACAGGTACGGCTGCGCGCGTTCTTCTTCTGTCGGTGCGGCGATCGGCATGACCTGGTAACAGCGGGCGTCGAGCGCGCCTGTAATGCGCCGGATGCTGCCCCCTTTGCCGGCGGCATCCGCGCCCTCGAACACGACGATGACCGATTTCTGGCGGAATTTTTTGTGCCGTGTCAGCAGGGCCAGTTCGCCTTGATACTTTTCCAGTTTTTTCGCGTAGTTTTTATGCGGCAGGCAGGCGGTATAGTCGAGATTGGAAAACACGGTGCGCCCGTCGATGGGCGCAGGAGGCAGCGCCGCCGGCCGGCTCTCCACCGGCTGGCGGCCGGCAAGCCGTATTGTCAGCGCGTCGAGCAGCGCGCGCCCCGCAGTCAGAGAGCGATAATTCGCGTCCGCGCCTTCGATCACTATCCATGGCGCGTGTGCAGCGCTCGTTTCACGCAGCGCGGTTTCCGATACCTTGCGAAAGTCGTCGTAATACTTGTAGCGCGCCCAGTCCGTAGCAGTGACGCGCCAACGCGTGCGCGGATCCGCCTCGAGGGCTTTAAGCCGTTTCTTCTGCGCTTTATTCGACAGGTGAAACCAAAGTTTTAGAATCACCGCGCCTTCTTCGGCCAGCATGCGCTCAAAGTGCACGATCTCTTCCAGTGCAAGTTCGAACCCGGCCGCATCAGTCTCACCGTTAACGCGATTGACTATGAGATCGGAATGCCAGGCGCCGAACAGAATGCCAATGCGGCCTTTCGGCGGCAACGCACGCCAGTAACGCGCCATACGGGGACGCGCGCGCTCCGCGTCGGACCTTTCGCCAAACGCATGGGTGACGATATGCCGCGGGTCCATCCATTCGTTGAGTATGTTAACGGTTTCGCTTTTGCCCGCGCCGTCGACGCCGCCGATCACGATGATGACCGGAAAGCTCTTATTGGCGAGCAGCTCGTACTGCGCTTTGAGCAGCGCTTCGCGCAGCCTGGCTTCGGCGCGGTCATAGACGCGGTCGCTGATGCAATGGCCGAGTTCGGCGGATTCAAACATGTTGGCGCCCCGGTTAGTGCTGATTCAAAATCACATTAGCACGATGTCGAACTGCTCCTGGCTGTACTGCGATTCAACCTGCAGCGAGACGGGCTTGCCGATAAAATCCGACAGCATCGCAAGGCTCTGCGACTCCTCGTCGAGAAACAGGTCGATCACCTGCTGCGACGCGAGGATACGAAACTCGCGCGCCTCAAACTGGCGCGCTTCGCGCAGCAGTTCTCGCAGTGCCTGGTAGCAAATGGTCTGCGCGGTTTTAAGCTCGCCGCGCCCCTCGCAAACCGGGCATGGCTCGCACAGTATGTGGGCTAGACTTTCCCGCGTGCGCTTGCGCGTCATCTCGACTAAGCCCAGTTGCGTGAATCCGTTCACCGTCATGCGCGTTTTATCCCGCGCGAGCGCCTTGCGAAATTCGTTAAGCACCGCATTGCGATGCTCTTCGGTGTCCATGTCGATGAAATCGATGATGATGATGCCGCCGAGATTTCTCAGACGCAGTTGGCGCGCGATAACGTGCGAAGCTTCGAGGTTGGTTTTAAATATCGTATCGTCCAAGCTGCGGCCCCCGACAAACCCGCCGGTATTCACGTCGACAGTCGTCAGTGCCTCTGTCTGGTCGAAGATCAAATAACCGCCGGACTTCAAACCGACGCGCCGCGCGAGCGCTTTTTCGATTTCATCTTCAACCCCGTAGAGATCGAAGATTGGCCGTTCGCCCGCGTAATGTTCGAGACGCGCCGCGACGTTGGGCATGAACTCGCGCGCGAATGTTTCGGCCTTCTGGAAGTTTTCGCGTGAATCGATCAGAATGCGCGCGGTTGCATCGTTGGCGAAATCGCGCAGCACGCGCTGGCTCAGATTCAAGTCTTGATATAGCCGCGCAGCGGGCGCCGCCGACTTCGCCTTATCCTGGATTTCCTGCCACCACTTGCCAAGATATTGCACGTCGGCGCTCAGTTCCCGGTCGCTCGCCGTTTCCGCCATCGTGCGCACGATAAAGCCGCCGGCAAAATCGGGCGGCAGCAGTTGCTGCAGTCTTGCGCGCAGATGCTCGCGTTCTGCACTGGCTTCAATGCGCTGTGAAATTCCGATGCGCGACTCCTGCGGCAGATACACGAGCAGGCGCCCGGCGATGCTGATCTGCGTCGACAGCCGCGCGCCCTTGGTGCCGAGAGGGTCCTTTACGACCTGCACCAGCAGATTCTGACCCTCTGCCAGCATCTTCTCGATCGGCTTCGCCTCGCTGCTCTCATCGCGATGACCCCAAATGTCGGCGACATGCAGGAACGCCGCGCGTGCGCCGCCAATATCTATGAAGGCCGACTGCATACCGGGCAGCACGCGCACCACGCGGCCCATGCAGATGTTGCCGACGATGCCGCGCGCGGACGCGCGTTCGACCTGCACCTCCTGCACGATACCCTGCTGAACCACGGCGACGCGGGTTTCTCGCGGCGTGACATTGATCAAGATTTCTTCAGTCACGCGGGCTCCATTCAGATGCGATGCCGAAACGCCATAGTAAATCCGCGGTGGCTATCAGCGGTAACCCCATGATGCCGGAATAGCTGCCCGCAAGCTTGCGCACGAACATCGCCGCCTGGCCCTGTATCGCGTACGCGCCTGCTTTGTCGAGCGGCTCTCCGCTCGCGACGTAACGTTCGATCTCCGCGCCGTCGAGGTCGCGAAATTCTACCGTAGACGTCGACATAACAGTTTCAACGCGCTCGTCGCTCGCCACCGCTACCGCCGTCATCACCAAATGAACGTGCGCGCTCAACCGGTGCAGCATGTCGCGCGCATGCGCATCGTCGTCCGGCTTGCCGAGGATCAGACCGTCGAGGACGACGGTCGTGTCCGCCGCGAGCACCGGCAGTGCCGGCAGCCCGCGCAACACGATCTGTCGCCGACCTGATTCGGCTTTGGCGCGCGCGAGCCGCAACACATAGTCCCGAGGCGCCTCGTCCGGATGCGGCGTCTCATCGACGTCGGCGCCGGGTTGCTCGTGATTGAGCAGATCCTCGAATACAACGCCCAGTTGATGCAGCAGTTCGCGGCGGCGCGGGCTTCGCGAGGCGAGGTAGATGACTGGCATAGGATTAGAGTAAAAGGATTGAGGATTGAGGAAAAGCGCGTTAAGTCCTGCTCAATCCTCAATCCTCGATCCCAATCCCGCCACTCACTCTCGATGGTATGGGTGCCCGGCCAGCAGCGATATGGCGCGATATAACTGCTCTGCGAGAATCACGCGGCAAAGCCCGTGCGGCAGAGTCAGCGGCGACAACGACAGCAAGAGTCCGGCTTCTTCTTGCAACGCGCTTGCGGTGCCGTCCGCGCCGCCGATGATGAAAGCGACGTTATCGCCGTCCTGCTTCCAGCGCTCTATGCGCCGAGCCAGTTCCAAAGTAGTCAATGACTTGCCGCGCTCGTCGAGCACGACTTTGTGGGTACGCGTGGGTAATGCAGCGCTGATGCGCTGCGCTTCGAGTTCCAGCCACTGCCGGGTCGCTTTCTCGCCAGTCCCGGCGCGCACGGCCGGCTTGATTTCAGTCAACTCGATGCGCGCTTCGTGCGGCATTCGCTGCGCATACTCTTTATAGCCGGCGTTGATCCACGCCGGCATCTTGTGGCCGACCGCCACGATGCGCAGTTTCATGCGGAGAATTGCTTAGCGTGCGCCGGCCGCCGCGCGCCGCTTGGGTACGGGCGCTTCCTTACCCCACAGTTCCTCGAGATTGTAGTGCAAGCGCACCGCCGGCTGCATGACATGCACGACCACCGCGCCGAGATCCACCAGCACCCACTCGCCCGGATCGGTGCCTTCAACGCCATGGACGGTTGCACCGAGCGCCTTCGCTTTGTCCTGAACGTGTCTTGCAAGCGCATTATTCTGCCGGGTCGAATCGCCGCTCACTACGATTACTTTGTCGAAGAGCGCCGTCATACGGCGCACGTCCAGCACCACGATGTCACGCCCCTTGATGTCTTCTAGCGCGTCCACGACGGCTTTAACCAGTCTATCGAGCCTCATTCACCTCCTGCGTTACGTAAAGTTGATGACTTCGAATATAGTCGAGAACCGGATCGGGAAGCAAATAGCGCGGGCTCACGCCACGTGCCAATGAATCGCGGATCATCGACGCAGAAATATCGAGTGCTGCAATCGCCTGCGTCACGATGCCGCCAGCGGGCGACAGGTGAACCGCGAACGGCTGGCGCATCAGGCGCGCCGCATATTCGCGCGCGAGCGGTTCGGGCATGCGCGCAGGCCAGGATTCCGGCGGGAAACCCGGCCGGTGCGCGATGACAATGTGCGCGAAGGCAAAGAGTTCGTGCCAGCGATGCCACGTCGCCAGTTCGAGAAATGCGTCAGCGCCGAGCAACAGGCACATCGGCCGCGCCGGCCCCAGCTCCTGACGAATCTCCACCAGCGTGTCGATTGTATAGCCGGGGCCGCTGCGTCTGACTTCACGGTCATCGATTTTAAACAGCGGGTTGTCGCCGATCGCGAGTCCCGCCATGTCAAGCCGCTGCCGGGAAGTGACTTGCGGTGCGGCGCGGTGCGGCGGCGTGCCGCCGGGCATGAAGCGCACTTCTTCAACGTGGATCGACTCGGCGAGTTCCTGCGCAAGCCGCAGATGACCGAAATGAATCGGGTCGAAAGTGCCGCCGAAAATCGCGACGGGTTTAATCGCCATCGCTCAAATCGGCCGGTGCGGCGTGCGGGTTTGCATCACGATTTATTATGGACAACGCGGCGCAACGCGGGTTCAGCCTTAGAGCCTTAGAGCACCAGGCGCCTGATGTCCGACAGCACCTCGCTCAAACAGGCGATAAAGCGCGCGCCCTGTGCGCCGTCAACGACGCGATGATCGTACGAAAGCGATAACGGCAGCATCAGGCGCGGCGCAAATTGCTTGCCGTCCCATACCGGTTTCATGACCGCCTTGCCGACGCCGAGAATCGCCACTTCGGGCGCGTTGATGATAGGCGTGAAAAAAGTGCCGCCGAGGCCGCCCAGGCTCGAAATCGAAAAACAGCCACCCTGCAAGTCGACCGGGTTGATTTTGCCGTCGCGCATGCGCGCACTGACAACCCCCAATTCGCGTGCGAGTTCGAGCAGTCCTTTTTTATCGGCATCGCGTATGACGGGCACCACGAGACCGAGCGGCGTGTCAACCGCGACGCCGATATTGAAGTACTGTTTGAGAACAAGGTTCTCGCCGTCCGGCGTCAGAGAAGAATTGAAGTTTGGATAGTGTTTGAGCGCGACGACGACCGCTTTGATCAAAAACGCGAGCAGCGTGAAGCGGATGCCTTCTTTTTTCGCGGCTTCGGCTTCCGACTTGCGAAAGGCTTCGAGCTCGGTAATATCGGCTTCGTCCTGCTGGGTCACATGCGGAATCGACACCCAGTTTCTGTGCAGATTCGCGCCCGCCAGTTTCTTGATGCGCGACAGCGAATGCAATTCGACCTTGCCGAATTTAGCGAAATCGACTTGCGGCATCGGTAGCAGATTCAGGCCTGACCCGCTGCCGGCGCCACGCGGCCGCGCGAGTTCGCCCTTCACGTAAGCCTGCACGTCTTCGCGCAGAATGCGGCCCTTGGGTCCGTTTGCGATGACCTTGCTCAGGTCCGCGCCCAACTCCCGCGCGAACCGCCGCACCGACGGCCCGGCGTGCACGAGTGTCAGCTTTGCCTCATCGATCGGTTCGAGCGAAGCAGTCGGGCTCGCCGACGCCGCAGGCGGTGGCGGCGCGCTCGCCGCGGCCTTTACCGCACTCGCCGGTGCCGCTGCTGCGGGCGTCGCCGCGGGTGCCGATGCCGGCTCTGATGCTGCTGCGGGCTCTAACATCAGAACCAGCGTACCTTGCGATACTTTGTCGCCGACCTTGACCTTAATGTCTTTGACGACCCCCGCTTGCGGCGCCGGCACTTCCATCGTGGCCTTGTCCGATTCGAGCGCGAGTAGCGGGTCTTCCGCATTGACGCTATCGCCGGGTTTGACCAGTATTTCGATAATCGGGATTTCCTTGAAATCGCCGATGTCGGGGACTTTGACTTCAATGACGCTCATGAGATTCGCCGGGACTGAGGATTTGGGGTCGGGGATTGAGCTCGAATACTTACGCACGCTGTGCGCCGCCTTGTCACTCGATCCTCGATCCTCATTCCACAATCCTTATACGGTAGTCGGGTTGGGTTTCTCGGGATCGATCCCGTACTTGGTGATCGCCTCGGTGACTTTTTTGCGCGGGACGAGCTCCATGTCGGCGAGCGCCTTTAGTGACGCCACCGCCACGTAGTTGCGATCGACTTCGAAAAACCGGCGCAGTTTTTCCCGTGTATCGGACCGTCCGAAGCCGTCGGCGCCGAGCGCATGAAAGTGATGGGTCGGCAGGAAACTGCGCACCTGGTCGGCAAACATTTTCATGTAGTCGGTAGACGCGATCACCGGCCCTTCGCGGTCCTTCAGACAGATTTCGATATGCGAACGCCGCGGCTCGGCTTCGGGGTGCAGCATGTTCCAACGCTGGACGTCGATGCCGTCGCGACGCAGTTCGTTAAAGCTCGTGACGCTCCAAATGTCGGCGGCAATGCCAAAGTCTTTCTCGATCAGGTCGGCGCCCGCGATGACTTCGCGCAAGATCGTGCCGCTGCCGAGCAACTGCACTTTAGGCGCGTTTTTTTTGCTCTTGCCTTCGCGCAGCAAGTACATCCCTTTCAATATGCCCTTTTCGACACCCTCGGGCATCGCCGGATGTTCGTAGTTTTCGTTCATCACGGTGATGTAGTAATAAACGTCTTCCTGATCCTGGTACATGCGGCGCAGGCCGTCCTGGATGATGACCGCGAGTTCGTACGCGTACGTCGGGTCGTAAGCCACGCAATTCGGAATCGTCGCCGCGAGTAGATGGCTGTGCCCGTCCTCATGCTGCAGACCTTCGCCGTTCAGCGTTGTGCGGCCGGCAGTGCCACCCAGGAGGAAGCCCCGCGCGCGCATGTCGCCCGCCGCCCAGGCGAGGTCGCCGACGCGCTGAAAGCCGAACATCGAATAGAAAATGTAGAACGGGATCATCGAAATCCCGTGCGTGCTATATGAAGTCGCCGCCGCGATCCACGACGACATCGCGCCCGGCTCGTTGATGCCCTCCTGCAGCACCTGGCCTTTCTGATCCTCTTTGTAAAACATCAGCTGGTCGGCATCGTGAGGCGTGTACAGCTGCCCGACGTGCGAATAAATGCCGAGCTGACGGAACATGCCTTCCATGCCGAACGTGCGCGATTCGTCGGGCACGATCGGCACCACGAATTTGCCGATTTTTTTGTCGCGCACAATGGTGGTCAGGATGCGTACGAACGCCATCGTCGTCGACAGTTCGCGCCCCGCGCCGCTCGCCTTCAATAGCGTTTCGAAGGCGGCGAGCGGCGGCACCTCGAGCGGCGCGGCGCGGCGCCGGCGCGCCGGCTGGTAACCGCCAAGCGCCTGGCGACGCTCACGCATGTAATTGAGCTCCGGCGAGCCTTCGGGGAAGGTCACGTACGGCACTTCTTCAAGCTGCTCGTCCGGCACCGGCACCGCGAAGCGGTCGCGAAACGATTTGATCGACGAGGTGCCCATCTTCTTCTGCTGGTGCGTAATGTTCTGGGATTCGCCGGCCTCGCCCATGCCGTAACCCTTGATGGTCTTGGCGAGAATAACCGTCGGCTGTCCCGTGTGCTTCATTGCGGCCGCGTAGGCCGCATAGATTTTGTATGGGTCGTGGCCGCCGCGATTCAAGCGCCAGATATCGTCGTCCGACATGGTGGCGACCATCTCGAGCAGTTCGGGATACTTGCCGAAAAAATGCTTGCGCACGTAGGCGCCGTCCTTCGACTTGAACGTCTGGTATTCGCCGTCGACGCACTCGGCCATGCGCTTCAAGAGTATGCCCTTGGTGTCGCGCATGAAAAGCGGCTCCCAGTAGCCGCCCCAGATTACTTTGATCACGTTCCAGCCGGCGCCGCGAAAGTCGCTCTCGAGTTCCTGGATGATTTTGCCGTTGCCGCGCACCGGTCCGTCGAGCCGCTGCAGATTGCAGTTGATCACGAAAATCAGGTTGTCGAGCCGTTCGCGGCCCGCGAGCGAAATAGCGCCGAGCGATTCGGGCTCGTCCATTTCGCCGTCGCCCATAAACGCCCATACCTTGCGGCCTTGCGCTTCGAGCAGGCTGCGGTCTTTCATATAGCGCATGAAGCGCGCCTGATAGATAGCCATCAACGGGCCCAGGCCCATCGACACGGTCGGAAACTGCCAGAAGTCCGGCATCAGCCACGGGTGCGGATACGACGATAGCCCCTTGCCGTCGACTTCCTGGCGGAATCTATCCATCTGTTCGGCCGTCAGGCGACCGAGCATAAACGCGCGCGCGTAGACGCCGGGCGCTGAATGTCCCTGCACGAATATGAGATCGCCGCCGAACGTATCGCTCTGCGCGCGCCAGAAATGATTAAAGCCGACGTCGTAGAGCGTTGCCGCTGAGGCAAAACTCGCAATGTGGCCACCGACGTTGGTGTGCTTGTTGGCGCGGATGACCATCGCCATGGCGTTCCACCGCACATACGAGCGAATGCGGTGCTCGAGTTCGGCGTCGCCCGGCATGTGCTCTTCGAGCTGCGGCGGAATGGTGTTGATGTACGCGGTCGTCGCGCTGAACGGAATATAGGCGCCGCTGCGGCGGGCTTTGTCGACGAGTTGCTCGAGTAAAAAATGCGCACGGTGTGTGCCTTCGTGCTTTAACACACCGTCGAGCGCTTCGAGCCACTCCTGGGTTTCCTGCGGATCAGTGTCAGGCATGTCCTGCATATCCATGGCTTCACCTTCGGGGGGGGTTGCAGCGTCCGGTCTAGCGCGGACTGGTCGGTCGGTACCGGCGCTTTTGGCGCTGGTTTTTCGAGTCAATTATATCATCGGAAATACGCGGTCCGGCGCCGTAGCGCTGGTGCGCCGCATCATATACGTGATGTCGCGCTGACCTTTCAGCACTGAGGGCGACGACTGGCGCCAGATTAACTTTTTTGGTGCGCGTCCGGGCAGATAAAACTCGGCGTGTGATCGGACTTAACTTTATTGAGCCAGTGCGCAACTAGTATGTTGACACGTTAATTACGAAACATATTATCATGGCGAATCTCCACAGACCGAGGAGTATGGACGATGCGCCAAACCGACCTGAAATTGAGCAAACGGGAGCGTGAAGCGGTGCAGGAGTTCCGATCCAAGGGCG
>JANXRI010000404.1 GCA_025353085.1 Betaproteobacteria bacterium | reverse complement strand
CGCCGATCTCACAGGCTTCACGCGCTTGTCCGAGGAATTGCCGCCGCGCGATATGGTGGCGCTCCTTAACGAAGTGTTTTCATGGTTTGACGCGCTGGCCGAAAAGTATGACCTCGAAAAAATCAAGACCATTGGCGACGCCTACATGGTGGCGGGCGGCTTGCTCGATCAGGACGGCAAGTACACCGAGGCAATCGTCAATATGGCGCTCGACGTGCGCGATAAAATCGGGGAGTTAAAAACGGGCACCGGGGAATCGCTCGGTATCCACATCGGTATCGGCAGCGGGCCGGTGGTCGCCGGTGTCATCGGCGTCAAAAAATTCATTTACGATTTGTGGGGGAACGCCGTTAACCTCGCCGCGCGATTGACTTCTGAGGCTACGACTGGCGGCATCCTGGTCGATGCCACGACGTATCGCCGGCTGCGTGGTATGTATCAATTCGAGGGGCCTGAACCGCTGACCGTCAAAGGTCACCGTCAGTTGACCGCTTATCGCCTGATTGCGAAATTGCCCGAAGTAGTCGGCACCGCGCAAGCCGAAGTCGCCTAACTGCGAACTGCCGCGGCTCACGCCCGCGCGGGCTGCTAGTCCAGCACAGCTTTCCACAATTTTTTTACTACGGCGATTTCTGCTGCGAGCGTTGCGCCGTTGACACGCGCGTATTTGTCGCCCTGCAGTCGCAGCGCGTGCTGAAGCTGGCGGAAATGCCGATACGCATCGTGAACGTCGAACGCATCGTCCCGGTCGATCAGTCCCAAATGGGTGGCGAGCTTTAGCAGCGCGAGGTTGCCGATGTTGCCGACGAGTTCGGCATGCCGCTCAGCGTGCCCCAGGATCAGGTATTGCACGATAAATTCAACGTCGATCAGCCCGCCCCGATCGTGCTTGATATCGAAAAGCCCGCCGGGATTGGGATGCGCGGCCAGCATCGTGTCCCGCATTGAAACGACTTCGCCACGCAACACCGGCAGCGAGCGTGGACGGCGGAGCACTTCGGCACGAATGTGCTCGAAGCGCTCCGCGATGGCGGAATCGCCGGCAACGCCGCGTGCGCGCGTCAATGCCTGATGTTCCCAAGCCCATGCATGCGCGCTCTGATAATCGGCAAACGCTGTCAATGGGCTCACGAGCAGACCGCTGGCGCCATCGGGACGCAGACGCAAATCGGTCTCATACAAAGCGCCGGCCGCCGTCGTGATCGTCAACCATTGGTTAACGCGTTGCGCGAGGCGCGTGTAATTTTCAGGCGCCTCGGGAGCGTCGTCGTCGTACAGAAAAATAAGATCGAGATCCGATGCATACCCGAGTTCTTTGCCGCCGAGTTTGCCGTAAGCGACAATCGAAAAACGCGGCTCGTCGCGATGCCGCGTGCGCAAGCCGCGCCAGACGACGCGCAGCACCTCTGTCAGGATCAGGTCGGCCAGCGCACTCAGGTGATCGGATAGTTTTTCGAGCGGCAGTTCGCCGGCGAGATCCTGCGCGAGCAAGTGCAGCGTCTGCGCGTGCTTAAAATGGCGCAGTGCGTCCATTTGCGCTTCGCTGCCGTCACCCGCCTGATCGAGCCGGCCGCGTAACTGCGCCTGGAGTTGCGGCCAATCCGGCGCTGCATGCAGGCTGCGCGCGTCGAGCAATTCGTCGAGCAGGATCGGGTAGCGCGAAAGATATTGCGCGGCCCATGGGCTGGCGCTGGCAAGGCGCGCACCACGTTCGATCGTTTGGGGAAACTGAATCAATAACGCGAGATAAGCCTCGCGCCGGCTGATGCTCTCCAATAGTGTGAGCATGCGTTCGAGCGTGGCATCCGGATTGGGCAGGCGCGACACCACGGCGATCACCTGCGGCACCAGTTGCTCCATCCGCGCGTGGCTCGCCTGCGGCATCTGGCGAACGCGGCTGCTATCGCGAAAGGCGCCAATGCGCTCGAGTGTATGCTCGGAATTCGCATAGCCAAGCTCGCGCAGCATTTTAATCAGATCGTGCGCTGCGCCGCCATGCCACAGCGCGGCAAGTGGATGCGCAGAATTCTCCGACGCAGCAAAGATACTTTCGAAATGCGTTGTCACCTGGCCGCGATGCTGCTCGAGTTCGACCCGCAGTTGCGCAAAATCGGCGTGCCCGGTCGCAGCGGCGATCAACGCCTGATCTTCTTCAAGCGTCGGCAAGGCCTGGGTTTGTTTGTCGTCAAGATATTGTAACCGGTGCTCGAGATTGCGCAGAAAAACGTAAGCGTCCGTAAGTTCACGCACGACCACTGCCGGCAGCAGGTTGCGTTCTTCGAGCAAGGGCAGTACGGCGAGGGTCGGCGGCTGGCGCAGCGGCGCGTCGTGCCCGCCGCGAACGAGCTGGAAGAGCTGGACGATGAATTCGATTTCGCGGATACCGCCGGGACCGAGCTTGATATCGTCGAGGATGTCACGGCGCTCGACCTCGCGCCGGATCTCCTGGTGCAATCCACGCATCGATTCGAATGCACTGTAATCGAGGTGTCGGCGGAACACGAACGGGCGGACGAGATCGGCGAGTTCCGCTGCGCGATCGCCGCATACTACGCGCGCTTTGATCCACGCGTAACGTTCCCATTCGCGCCCCTGCGTGACGAAGTAATTCTCGAGCATGTCGAAGCTCACGGCCAGCGGCCCGTCATTGCCCAGCGGCCTTAACCGCATGTCGACCCGAAATACATAGCCGTCGGCGGTCATCTCGTTGAGCATGGCGATCAAGCGCCGCGCGAGACGGCTGAAAAATTCGTGATTGCTCAGCGGGCGCGGGCCGCGGGTTTCCCCGTCCTCGGGATAGACAAACACAAGATCGATGTCGGACGAGACGTTGAGTTCGGCGCCGCCGAGCTTACCCATCGCGACAACATGGAAAAGTTGCGCCAGTCCGGTGTCTTCACCCATGGGCTCACCGTAGTGCAGCGCAAGTTCGCGGCTCACATGGTTAACTGCCGTGGTTATCGCGACATCGGCGAGGCTCGTCACCGTGGTCATAACTTCGTCGAGAGTCGCGAGACCGCCGAGATCGCGCGTGATCAGGCGCAGCATCACGCGCTTACGCAAGTCGCGCAATGCGCGCATCAACAGAAGATCAGTCGCGGTATTCGCAGCCTTAAGACGAGCGCGCATCTCAGCCGCGCTGAACGCCGTCGCAATACTGGCTGCAGGCAACAGGGCCGGCTCCGCCACGAGCAAGCGGCGCGCGAAGCGCGATAAAGCGGCCGCCCGCCGAATCAAATCATCATTGCTCGCGAGCATCGCTGTAGTCGGTGTAGTCACCGCGTTTCAGGTTACAATTGATTTAGAAATCATCGTGTTACATTTTATGACTTTTGACTGAGACTGTGCCCGCTATTTCAATTTTCAGATTGCTGCATGTGAGCTCGCTGTGGGTTTATCGAGCCGTGACCTGGTCGATTCTGGCGTGTGCGTTTGCATCTGCGCTGATTATTCTCGTCGTGCGGTTCTGGGTGTTGCCACACATGGGCGAATACCGCGAGCCCATTGCGCGGCAATTGAGCGAGGCGACGCGACAGCGCGTCACCATCGGCAATCTCGACGGCCATTGGAGCGGACTTAATCTACAGTTATCGTTGGGCGATGTGGTTGTCTATGACCATACGAACCAGCCGGCGCTGAGATTGCAAAAGGTCGAAAGCACGCTCTCATGGTGGTCGTTGGTGTTGGGCGAGCCGCGGTTCGATTCGATCGAGCTTTTTCATCCCGAGCTCAATGTCAGGCGTGATACGCACGGCGTCTTTTCAGTGGCCGGCATCGAACTCAACGAAAGCGCCGATGGCGGAGGCGTGTCCGACTGGTTGCTGCGGCAGAATGAAATCAGCATACGCAACGCGTCGATCACATGGAACGATGAACTGCGCGCGGCGCCGGAACTCGCTTTAACGCAGGTCGACTTTCGTCTTGAGAACGATGGCAGTCATCATCGGTTTGGCTTGCGTGCAGAACCGCCCGCTGCACTGGCGACGCCGTTGGATGTGCGCGGCGACTTCACCGGCAAAACGGTTACCGCGCTTGCGCAATGGAACGGCCAGGTATTCACTCAGCTCGATTACACGGACATCGCGGCGTGGCGCGCCTGGGTGCCGTTTCCCGTGTCGTTTCCGCATGGTAAGGGAGCGGTGCGCGCGTGGCTCACCCTTAATAACGGTGAGCTTGCGCAAATCACCGCAGACGTCCACCTCGCGCAGGTCACAACCCGTCTTGGCCTTGATCTGCCGGAGCTTGACTTGGCGGAACTCAAAGGACGCGTTGGCTGGAAGCTGCTCGACGACGGCTATGAATCGCTCAGTACGAATCGAGTCGCTGAAGCGGCTGGCGTGAGCGTGGGCTCGCTGTACCAATACTTCCCCAACAAAGAGGCGTTGCTGCACGGAGTGATGATGCAGTGGGGCGAGACCGCCATGACCCGAGTGCTCGCGCTCCGAGAGACGATGGCCGCCTCGAATCTCGTCGAGGGCATCAAAGCGGTGGTGCGTGAAACGGTCGAGCTCAACCGTGAAAACGCGAAGCTCCACCGAGTGCTGCTCGAGCAAGTGCCCAAGGTCGGAGCGCTCGATGGCCTCGAGCAAATGAACCGTCGTTTCGAAGAATTGCTCGCGGCGTGGCTCGAG
>JANXRI010000382.1 GCA_025353085.1 Betaproteobacteria bacterium | reverse complement strand
TTCCAGCGACTCGACTTCGGTCTCCATCACAAACTCGTACGGTCGCTGCGGCAACTCCGGCTGGTCGAGGCTGGGCCGCTCGCCCAGCACTTTAACGCCCGGCCCGTTTTCTTTGGGTTCATCCATGCCGTTCTCCTCCAGAGTGACGACTACGCCGTTTAATTTACTTTTCGTGGGGCAGACGAGCGGCATCCATTATCGCAATTGCGAGGCCATGGCCTTCTCGATCGCGTTTATTTTTTGCGCAAACGAAGTATGCCGCAAGTCGCAATATTTTTTTCATCAACCCGATGACAGGACTTGGGTTCCTATCGAAGACGCGCGCCAGCGTCATGCTATAGTCACGACGCAACTATCGGTGGAGGAATCGTCAATGAACGCGGCCAGCGCGCGAGCATCGCGCACGATGCTCGACAAGGTCTGGGCTGAACATGTGATCGTGCCGCAGCCGGGCGGCGAAGAGTTGCTGTACGTCGATCTGAATCTCGTGCACGAAGGCGGCACATTCCTGGCGTTCGATCAAATGCGCGCGGAAGGACGCCGCCTGCGCAAACCGAAATTGACGTTGGCGGTCACCGACCATTACCTGCCGAGCCTCAATCGCAACTCGGGCACCACCGCCATTCCCGACCCCGAGATCCGCAATGTCGTCCAATGGCTCGCCGAGAATACGCGCGAGTTCGGTATCGAGCACATCGGGCCGGACGATGAGCGTCAGGGCATCACCCACGTGATCGCTCCGGAACTCGGGCTCACGCAGCCGGGATTGCTGATCGCATGCTGCGATTCGCACACCGCAACCCAGGGCGCACTGGGCGCGCTCGCGATGCCGATCGGCCACTCGAACCAGTTGCGCCACGTGTTCTCGACGCAAACGCTGTGGCAGCGCAAACCGCACCAGATGCGCATCACCATCAACGGCACGCCCGGTGCGCACGTGACCGCCAAGGACATCGTTCTCGCGATCATCGCGCGCATCGGCATCGGCGGCGCGAGCGGTCACGCCGTCGAATATTGCGGCGACACAATTCGCGCGATGTCGATCGAAGCGCGCCTCACGATCTGCAACATGTCGATCGAAGCAGGTGCGCGCATTGGCATGATCGCGCCCGACGATACGACTTATGAATACATGCACGGCCGGCCGTATATGCCGAAGGGTGCCGACTGGGACTGCGCGCTCCAATACTGGCGCACGCTGCCGTCGGACGACGATGTGCAATACGATCGCGAACTCGCGCTCGACGCTTCCACGCTCGCGCCGATGGTGAGTTGGGGTACGAGCCCCGAAGATTCCGCGCCGATCACCGGGCGCGTGCCCGATCCTGCATCCGTCGCCGATCCCGAGCGCCGCGGCCGCATCGAGCGAGCGCTCAATTACATGCAGCTCGCACCCGGCACGCATCTCTCGTCGATCGCAGTCAATCGCGTGTTCATCGGCTCATGCACCAACGCGCGCATCGAAGATTTGCGCGCCGCGGCGCATGTCGTTAGAGGGCGGCGCGTCGCGGTCCCCTCGATGGTGGTGCCCGGCTCCACCGCGGTGAAAAGGCAGGCCGAAGCCGAAGGGCTCGACCGGATCTTCCTCGCCGCCGGATTTGAATGGCGCGACTCGAGTTGCTCGATGTGCGGCGGCTCGAACGGCGATCTCCTCGCGCGCGGTCAACGTTCTGCGTCGACCACCAACCGCAACTTTGAAGGCCGCCAGGGACCTGGCGCGATGACGCACATTATGAGCCCCGCAATGGCCGCCGCCGCCGCCATTACCGGTCGTCTCACCGACGTGCGCGCGCTGTAAAACTAACGTAAATGAAACCATTCACCACGCTCACCGCCGTCGCCGCGCCGCTGGACATCGCGAAAATTGACACCGGCGTCATGCTGCCGGGCCGCTTCATGCGCATACGCCGCATTCCCGGCGTGGCTGACTATGCGAACGCTTTCGTCCACGATTTGCGCTTTGATGAAAAAGACCGGCCACGAGCGGATTTTGTGCTCAACCTGGCGCCTTATCGCGACGCCGCGATCCTGGTGACGGGCATGGATTTCGGTTGCGGCTCATCGCGCGAAGGCGCCGCATACGCCGTGCTCGATTTCGGCGTGCGCGCGCTGATCGGACCCAGCTTCGGTGATGTGTTCGTCGGCAACTGCCTGCAAAACGGCATCGTGCCGGCGGTGTTACCGATCGCGGCGGTGCGCGAGCTGTGGCGTCAATTGAAACAAACGCCGGGCGCGCAAATCACCGTAGATCTCCCGAACCAGACGGTCATCGCGCCCGATCGCACGCGCTACGAGTTCGCGATCGATGCGACGCGCAAGGAGCGCCTCTTAAAAGGGCTCGACGATGTCGGTGTAACGCTTGAGCATCTGCCGCAAATCGAAGCGTTCGAGCAGGCCTATCGCCAGCGCAAGCCATGGCTTGCGTCGAGGAACTGACGAAGTAATTATGAAAATGCTGTCGAGCGGGCGCTTATGTTTCATGCTGATGGCGTTGCCGGCTCTCACGTTTGCGCAGGCGCCGGGCGCCTGGAAACCGGAGCGCCCCGTCGAGTTGATCATAGGCGCAGCGCCGGGCGGAGCCAACGACCGCATCGGACGCGCGCTCCAACGCGTGCTGCAGGACTTGAAACTCGCGAACCCCGTGGTGATCGTGAATAAACCCGGCGGCGGGCAGGCGATCGCGTTCAGCTATCTGGCGAGTCATGAGGGCAACCCGCACTACCTCGGCCTCGCATCGTCGAGCTGGCTCACCAGTGTCGCGGCGGGAAAGAGCGCGGTCACCCATCGTGATGTAACGCCCATCATCAAGATTCTCGACGAGTACCAGGTCTACTTCGTCAGGAACGACTCATCCATTCGCACTGCGCAAGACATCATCAGCCGCCTGAAGCAGGACCCCGGTTCCGTTTCATTCGGGTTTTCCACGGCGGCCGGTAACCCGCTGCATATTTCAATCGCGACGCTCGCGCGCCTCGCCGGCGCGGATGCGCGCAAGCTGACGACCGTCGTGTATACCTCGGGGGCAAACACTGCCATCCAGGTCGCCGGCGGCCATCTGGATGTGGGCGTGCAGAGCCCCGGCAGCGCCTGGCAACTCGCTCAGGCGGGCAAAATACGGCTATTGGCCGTCGCGGGGCCGCGCCGCTATCCGGGAGAACTCGGCAACGTTCCTACCTTGCGCGAGCAGGGAATCAACTCTGATGCCAACGTGTTCTACACATTGTTCGCGCCGAAAGGCATCGAACCCGCGCAAACCGCGTGGTGGGACCAGGCCATCAGCACTGTCATGCAAAGCGAGCAAATCAAAAAAGACGCCGAGTTCAACCGCTGGACGATAGAGCTCATCGGTTTTCGCGAACTGCCCGCCTTCCTCGAGCACGAACACGACAACTATCGCCGCGCCTTGGAAGAATTGGGATTACAGAAGTAACTTTCGTAATTTTTAAAGACAGCCCGCTGCCGCGGAGGGTCGTCTTTCCCACTGCGTTCAAACGAACCCGGCGCAGCGCCCGCGTTCCGTTCACATTAGCTGAAAGCTCACGGCGATCTAATGCCCACTCGCCGCAAAGTCGGTATGACCGCCTCTGCGCAGCGCAAACCTTAGGCAGCGTTGGCTTGCTGCACTCGATGCGGGTCGGCCGAACTTGAGCCGACCGCCGATTGATCGGCGTGCTCATTAAGGAGTTGGCAAACCCGCACTACGGCGAGATCGAAGATTCCGACTGCTTCAAGCAGAACGAAAAACTTATGCGAATCCGGCAGCCGTAATTCGCATTCGAATTCAGCGACGAGTTTTTCGAAGCGCGATTCCAGGTCCCGTAAATCAACGATGGGCAAAACCGTCAGATGCTCCGGCAGCTTCCGTCCGAACTGCAGCGTGTCCAGATACGCGGTCAGCAAAAAATAAACCGTGTACTGTGAGTTGGCGTTGCGAATTGCATCGTGAAGCATCATGAGCGTTTCCTCTCCTTGGCGGTACCGCTCTCGTGCGTTGGAACACGCATCGCATGCTACGGCCGGATTGTTACAGAATTATGACGATCCGCACGCATTGAGGCCGATGTTAGAAGGAAGACCATGTGCTGTCCGTGACTAACGGCACATGGTGCAGCGCACGCTGAATGCACGGCTTTCGTTGCCTTGGAGCGCTCGCATAAAAAGCCGTCTTTGCGGTGCAACACGGCGATGAAACTTCATAAAAAATCGGCTTAGTATTCAGGCATTTCCGGCAACTGACTGTTTGTCACCCGGATCATCTGCAGTGAGCAATTTCGCAATCAGGCTTTTGGTCAACTCAACGGTTCACGGAGTTGCCACCGCCAAAACTTTAAACAACGCGAGGCTTGACCCAGGTCTCCGACAACGCAAGACACGCGCTTGACGACTGGCGGTCACCGCGCATCTCGAGCCATGTCGCGTGCGGCGCGAACTGGCCGTTCATTTCGATCTGCGCGGACTTGGCGGGGAAGAAAGTGCTGTAGACGCCGATCGGACGATTGCCCATGCCGGGCGCCATCGTGAGCACGAACGGTTCGATGTAGTCATGCCATGTCAGCACGATGCTGTCGATCGCCGAATCGACGGTTTCGACGGCCGCCGACTGTGTATCGCCGGAACGTTCGAAGTGCGCGGCGAGCACCGGCAAAGCGACATCCGCGAACGGCGGATAAAGCAGCGTCTCGATCGTGCGCTGAAGCCAGCGCGCCACCGCCATGTTGTCGCTGTAAATCTGCACGCGGTTATCAATTAACGGCGACTGCAAAAACATCGCGTGACCTGCGCCGGCCGGGCACCACAGCACGCGCCAATGGCTCACGCGCGACGTATGCGTCTTGCCGCCGTCGGCGCTCAAACGGATGAAAGAATTCTCGCCGGTCATCATTACGTCGTTGGGATCAACGGTCTGGGCCATGGTTTAGTCCTTGCTGGTTGGTGGTCGAATAATAAAATATCGTCAGAGAGTATCCGTGAGTCGGGCGGAGAAGGTCAATCCACGTTGCCGGTATTAACTCATCAAGAGACTGGCTTAACAATTACGGAATGTTATATTGCAAGATCTGTAGTTCTGTTATTTCCCAATAAGAAACCACAATAAACGACACCCGGAGGAATTTTATGCAAACGATCAAATGCATTGAGCTGGCTCGTGGCGTACTGCGTATGGGCAAATGCGCCGCCCTCGCGCCTGTCATCGGGGGCATTTTTCTGGCGGCCGGCTCATCCGGTCTGCTGGCCGCCGACGTTACGTTCGAACGGTTGCTCAATCCGGAACCGCACAACTGGCTGATGGTGCATCGGGACTTCACCTCGCAGCGCCATTCGGCGCTCGATCAGATCAACAAGTCGAACATCAAGAACATGAAGCTGCAGTTCGCGGTGGCGATCGGCGGCACATCGCCCAACGAAGC
>JANXRI010000370.1 GCA_025353085.1 Betaproteobacteria bacterium | reverse complement strand
CTTCCGCGTCAATGCCTTCGTGCAGCAGCGCGGCGCCGCCGCCGTCATGCGGACAATCCCGTCGAAAATTCTGTCACTCGAAGACCTGAAGGCGCCGAAGATTTTCGGCGACATCGCGGACCAGCCGCGCGGCATGGTGCTGGTGACCGGCCCGACCGGCTCGGGGAAGTCGACGACACTCGCCGCCATGGTGAACCATAAGAACGAAACCGAGCTCGGCCATATCCTTACCGTCGAAGACCCGATCGAGTTCGTGCACGAATCGAAAAAATGCCTGATCAATCAACGCGAAGTAGGTCCCCATACGCTGTCGTTTTCCAATGCGCTGCGCTCGGCGTTGCGCGAAGATCCCGACGTGATTCTGGTCGGCGAAATGCGCGATCTGGAAACCATCCGTCTGGCCATGACGGCCGCCGAGACGGGTCACCTCGTGTTCGGCACGCTGCATACAAGCTCAGCCGCCAAGACCATCGACCGTATCATCGACGTGTTCCCGGCGGAAGAAAAAGAGATGGTGCGCGCGATGTTATCCGAAAGCCTGCGCGCGGTGATTTCACAGTCGCTGCTTAAAACCAAGGACGGCACCGGCCGCGTCGCGGCGCACGAAATCATGATCGCCACGCCGGCCATCCGTAACCTCATCCGCGAAGCGAAAGTTGCGCAGATGTACTCGGCGATACAGACTGGCCAATCGTTCGGCATGCAGACGCTTGACCAGAATCTGCTCGAGCTCGTTAAGCGCAACGTGGTTTCGGTCGATGAGGCGCGCAGCAAAGCAGCTAACAAAGACAACTTTAAATAACAATCGCTTTTGCTGTTCAAACGTCTATTGCATTAAAGGGAGAGCAGTATGGATCGCGACCAGGCAGTACAGTTCATGCATAACCTGCTGCGCGCCATGCTCAGCAAGAAGGCGTCCGACTTATTCATAACCGCCGGTTTTCCACCCGCGTTTAAAGTCGACGGCAAGATGACGCCCGTCTCGAATCAAACGCTGACGCCCCAACATACCGCCGATCTCGCGCGCGCGATGATGAACGACAAGCAGGCGGCCGAATTCGAAGAAACCAAGGAGTGCAATTTCGCGGTTGCGCCGGCCGGTATCGGCCGCTTCCGCGTCAACACTTTCATTCAGATGCAGCGCGTCGGCATGGTGATGCGCACGATTACCACGACTATTCCCAAATTCGACGACCTGAAATTGCCCCAGGTATTGAAAGACGTGATCATGAGCAAGCGCGGGCTCATTATCTTCGTCGGCGGCACCGGTTCAGGCAAGTCGACGTCGCTCGCCGCCATGATCGGCTACCGTAACGAAAACAGCTACGGCCATATCATTACGATCGAGGACCCGGTCGAATATGTGCACGATCACAAAAACTGCCTGATCACGCAGCGCGAAGTCGGCGTCGACACGCTATCCTGGGAACATGCGCTGCACAATACGCTGCGGCAGGCGCCCGATGTCATTTTGATCGGTGAAATCCGCTCACGCGAGACCATGGAGCATGCGGTCGCGTTCGCCGAAACGGGTCACCTGGCGATGGGCACGCTGCACGCCAATAGTGCCAACCAGGCGCTGGACCGCATCATCAACTTTTTTCCCGCCGAGCGCAAAGCGCAGTTGCTGATGGACCTGTCGCTCAATATTCGTGCCATCATTTCTCAGCGGCTGATCCCGACCAAGGAAGGCAAGGGCCGGCGGGCGGCGATCGAAGTCCTGCTAAATTCGCCGCTGATCCAGGACCAGATTTTCAAAGGCGAAGTGCACGAGATCAAGTCGACGATGGCGAAATCCCGCGAAATGGGCATGCAGACCTTCGACCAGTCGCTGTTCGACCTATATGAAGAGGGCGCAATCAGCTACGAGGACGCGCTGCGCAACGCCGACTCCGTGAACGAATTGCGGCTGAAGATCAAGCTCGAAGGGCGGGAATCGAAAGACAAGGACGTGATGTCCGGCATCGAGCATCTGAACATTGTGTGACGCCGGGCGCTTCGCGCCGGGTCACATCCACCGGTTGGAACGGACGGTCATACCGCCGTTCAACCGGCGTTTTCGTTAATGGACATTCCTTTCGAATTCCACAGTTTCATCATCAGCGCGCTGGTAGTCGCTGCCGCGTACGTGATATTCGGCATTTCCGCATTTGGCGCGGCGCTGTTTACGGTCCCGGCATTGTCCTTTCTGTATCCGCTTGAATTCGTGTTGCCGGTCTGCGTGCTGCTCGACGTGTCGGCGGCCATCGCGATTGGCACCCGTTTCTCCCGCGAGTCTGATAAGCAGGAACTGCTGTGGATGGCGCCCGCCTGCCTGGTCGGCGCAGTCCTCGGCGTGACTTTGCTCGTGAGCCTGCCGCGGCACGCAACGCTGATAGCGCTCGGCGCATTTCTGCTGGTCTACGGCATTTACATGCTGAGGCAGGGACCGGCGACGGGCGGGGTCAGCCGACGGTGGGCGCCGGTTTCAGGCTTTATTGGCGGCGCGATGGGCACGTTGTTCGGCATCGGCGCGCCGCCTTATGCGATTTATCTGTCGCGCCGGCTCGCCGACAAAGACGCTTTGCGCGCGACGCTTTCCAACATGGTATTGCTCTCGACCGGGATTCGCGCGCTGGTTTTTGCGATTGGCGGCCTGCTGCTCGCCGATCGTCTCGTCATGTTCGTATTGCTGTTGCCTTTCGCGCTGGCCGGTTTGTGGTGCGGCAACCGCATACACGGGCGCATCTCGCGCGAACAGGTGGCCGGGGTGATGAGCGTCGTGCTCATGTTAATCGGGGCGTCGCTGCTCGTGCGTGCGCTCGTGTAGAGATGACGCTCAATTGAACGCGCCTCGCAGTGGCGTATTCGCATGCCGCACGTCAAGCGTGCTCGCGCGGCTTCAGCATTCATCCGTTCCTCGCAGGTTTCGTTTTGCGCATGCTGCCCGCAATCAATTTGTATTCGAGCAGCCGGCATTCGAGCGCGCCGTTAAAGAGCACGGTTCGTTTTGAGGCGGACAGACGAATGAGTTTCGGCAGCTGCGCGTCGCCAGTGAAAATATAGGCGCGCCACCCGCTGAAACGTTGCTTGAGTGCATTGCCGAGCTTGGGGTAAAACCCGGCGAGTTCGTGCTCTTCCGAGAGTCGCACGCCATACGGTGGATTGGTAACGATGACACCGCTGTCTGCGGGCGCCGGGATCTCGAGCACATTGGCCTGCTTCAACTGTATCTGCTCAGTCAGACCCGCCGTGGCGATGTTGTCGCGTGCGTTTTTGAGCTCATCGCCGTAGAGGTCGGCGCCGTAAATCGGCAACGCGCCGCCAGCCGCAATTTCGTTGGCCTTAGCTGCGAGCCGCAGCCTGTCCCACTCGTTCGAGTCGAAATTTTTCAATTTCTCGAACGCGAAGCGCCGCTGTGCGCCCGGCGCCCGGTTGAGCGAGATCAGCGCCGCTTCTATTAACAGCGTGCCGCTGCCGCACATCGGATCGAGCAGCGTTTCACCCGGATTCCAGCCTGAAAGTTTGACGATGCCGGCCGCCAGATTCTCGCGCAACGGCGCTTCGCCGGTCGCCGTGCGATAGCCGCGCTTAAAGAGCGGCTCGCCCGAAGTGTCGATATAGAGCGTCAATTGGTCGATGGTCAAAAACGCATGGATGCGTACGTCGGGCGCCTGCGTGTCGACGTTCGGGCGCTCGCCGCCTTCAGCGCGAAACGCGTCGCACACGGCGTCCTTGATCCTCAACGTGACGAAGTCGAGGCTTTTAAGCGGACAGCGCACGGCGGCGAGATTGACGCGAATCGTGCAGGTGACGTCGAACCACTGCGGCCATGGCAACTTCAGAGTGGCCTTGAATATGTCGTCTTCCGTTTTGTATGGCTGCGATGCCACGCGCCACAGGATACGGCTCGCAATGCGGCTTTCGAGGTTCGCGCGATAGCTCAACGCGAACGCGCCCTTGAAATGAACACCGCCGTCGGCAGTGCGGATGCCCGTGGCGTCGAGCGTTGCCAGTTCCTGCGCCAGCACTGCTTCAAGGCCGCGCGGGCATGGCGCAAAAAAACTTTCCGTCGGTGGGGCGGATGACATCAGTTCACAGCCTTACAAA
Organism: Betaproteobacteria bacterium; assembly: GCA_025353085.1. Classification (GTDB taxonomy): domain Bacteria; phylum Pseudomonadota; class Gammaproteobacteria; order Burkholderiales; family SG8-41; genus PALSA-1004. The sequence continues at coordinate 6,895 of JANXRI010000370.1, read as the reverse complement.
AATCTCGAATTCGACGCGTTGCCAAGGATTACGGTGCTGCACGAGCTTGCTGATGCGCGCCTCGAGCGCGCCGCCGCGGTCAATGTGTTGCGCGACGGTGCGATTCTCGCGGCGTGGCACATAACCGAGCGGCTGCCCCTGCCATTCGACGCGCACCGCATTGCCGTCGTGCGGATTATCGGCCTCGCGCACGAGTGTCAACGCATCGCCGACTTTCATCTCGTCCCACAGCGCCTTGCCGTGATGATACTGAAAGCCCGCGAGCGGCGAACTCTGCACCAGCATACGCAACTCGGTAGTTTGCGCGCGCACGCCGCCGATCACGATCGCGCCGAGCAATGCACACAGCGCAATGCTAAAAGGGCTTGACGACGACAAGTATGACGATCGCGAGCAAAAGGACGGTCGGAATTTCGTTAAGCCAGCGGTAGAACACATGGCTGTAACGGTTGCGGCCGTGCTTGAAGTCGCGCAGGAGGTGGCCGCAATAAACATGATAGACGACGAGGACTGCCACCAGCGCTACCTTGGCGTGCAGCCAGCCGCCGCTGAAGCCATAGCCAAGCCACAGCCACAGTCCTGAAGCAAGCGTCAGCACGCCGCCCGGCGTCATGATGCCGTAGAACAGTTTGCGCTCCATCACTTTGAGTCTCTCTACGCCGGTCGCGTCGTCGGCCATGGCGTGGTAGACGAACAGCCGCGGCAGATAAAAGAGGCCCGCGAACCAGGTCACCATGAAGATGATATGAAGCGCTTTTATCCAGAGCATCGCATTCCCTTTTCTTTTGTTCGCCCACTCCGCGCGAATTTAACGCCGACTGCGCCGCCCGGTGCTATTCGCTCGGTTACGCCGGCGCCCGCGCTCAGGCGTGCCGCAATGACCTATTTTAGGAGCCGCCGTCGCGTCAACGCGAGCGCCACATAAAACCCGCCGGCTGCATATAATAAAAGCACCCCGAAATGCAGGGGCCATGCAGCGGGCACCACGCCGTTCATCAGCGGCCGCGCGAGCGCAACCGAGTGCGTGAGCGGCAGCAACAAAGCGGCCTGCTGCAGCGCCTGCGGCAACTGGTCGGCGGGGAAAAACACGCCGCATAACATCATCATGGGCGTAATGAACAACGTAAAGTAATACATGAAGAAATCGTAGCTCACCGACAACGCCGTCATAATGAGCCCGAGACTCGCGAAGGCGAGCCCCGTCGCGAACATCACGGGCAGCACCCACAACGCGAGCGCCGACTGCGTAAAGCCGAGCGCAGCGGCTATCAAGAGCACTGCACCGCCGGCCATGAAGCTTTTACTCGCCGCCCACACAAGTTCGGCCACCATCACATCATCGAGCGTGATGGGCGCGTTCATGATCGCCTCCCAGGTTTTCTGGACGTGCATGCGCGAGAAGCCTGAATACATCGCTTCGAACGACGCGGCCATCATAGTGCTGGAGCACACGGTGCCCGCGGCGAGAAACGCGATATACGATGTGCCGAACACGTCTGGCAGCATGCTTCCCAAGCCGTAACCGAAGCCGAGCATGTAAATCATCGGGTCGGCCAGACTGCCGAGCACCGACGGCAGCGCGATCCTGCGCCATACCAGCATATTGCGCCGCCATACATGTATGAAGCGCAGGCTCAAGTGCGGCGGCGACCAGATTCGCGCGGAGTTCATATTAACGACGAGCAGTTGCCGCAGATAAACGCAGATAAACGCTGATGATCTGCGAAGGCTCGGTAGCCTGCGCATGTTGACACGAGAAATTCGGCCGTGACCTGTGTTGCATGCGATCGTTGGTATTGACCTTATCTGCGTTCATCTGCGTTTATCGGCGGCTGAATTGTTTTTAATCTCTGAGATCACGGCCGGTCAGGCGGAGGAAGACATCTTCGAGGTTTGCCGGGCGGTGCAGGTAACGCAAATCCGGGCGTTGCTCGAGGTTATGCAGCAGCGGATCGACATCGCGCGCATAGCAAAACACCGTCTCGCCGGTTTGCTCGCAGCGCTCGCACAGCGCGCCGCCTTGATCGGCCGCCCACGCTGCCGCGCTATCGCCGAACACTTCGACGACCTGGGGCTCGATGTGCGCGGCGACGAGTTCACGCGGCGTCCCGCTCGCCATGATGCGGCCGTGGTCCATGATCGCGAGGCGGTGGCACAGGCGCTCAGCTTCGTCCATGAAGTGGGTCGTCAGAAAAATCGTCTTCCCCTGCGCCGCGAGTTGGCGCAGGCGCTGCCAGATCAGGTGGCGCGCCTGCGGATCGAGACCGGTGGTCGGCTCGTCGAGAAAAATCAGATCGGGATCGTTGATGAGCGCGCGCGCGAGCGTGAGGCGCCGTTTCATGCCGCCCGAGAGGGCGTTGATTTTGTCGCCTGCGCGATTGGTGAGGCCCGCGAAGTCGAGCAGCGTCGGAATGCGCGCATCGATTTCCGCAACCGACAGACCGAAGTAGCGGCCGTAAACCATCAGATTTTCGCGCACGGTGAAATCAGGATCGAGATTGTCGATTTGCGGCACCACGCCCACGCGCGCCCGCGCTTCGCGCGCAGATTCGGGCACCGGCAGGTCGAACATGCTGATCGTGCCGCCATCGGGATCGGTGAGCCCGAGGCACAAGCGCAAGGTGGTCGTTTTGCCCGCGCCATTCGGGCCGAGCAGGCCAAAGCACTCGCCCGGCCGCAGTTCGAGATCGATACCGGCGACGACTTCGTGGGCACCGTACGATTTGCGCAGTTCGCGCGCGACAAGGTAAGCCATCGTCGGATCAGCGGCAATGCCGCGTCACGATGTCGCGCAGTTGATGCAATCGGCCATGAAAAAAATGCTCGCCGCCCGGCACCACGACGACCGCCAGATTCTGCGGCCGCGCCCAGTCGAATACCGCCGTGAGCGGAACGACTTCGTCGAGTTCACCATGAACTACGAGCGTGCCGGCCGCAACGTGTTCGGTCAGGAACCGGTTTACCGCCGGCGCAACTAAAACGAGCAGCTCGGGATTAAGTACTTTCGCGACCCGTGTTTGTACGAAACTGCCGAACGAAAAACCGGCGCACACGAGTGGCAGCGCACCGTACTTGTCCTCTGCATACCGCGCGACCGAGATGAGGTCGGTTGTTTCGCCGCGGCCTTCGTCATGCAGGCCGGCGCTCGCACCGACGCCGCGGAAGTTCGGGCGCAACGCGACGTAGCCCAACGCGTTAAACGTGTGCGCGAGCGTCGTGACCACCTTGTTGTCTTTGGTGCCGCCCATCAATGGATGCGGATGCGCGATCAGCGCGATGCCGCGGCGCTGTCCGTCGGGTCCCATGCCCGGATCGCTGACATCAACTTCGATTTCCCCCGCGATACCGTCGAGCAGCAGCCGGTCTGTCGTGGCAGGCTTCAAATCTTCAGGCGTTCGACGACGCGGCCGTGCTGCAAATGCTCGGCAACGATTTCATCGATATCTTCGCGATCGACGTACGTGTACCACACCGCTTCGGGATAGACGACGAGCACCGGGCCTTCTTTGCAGCGATCGAGGCAGCCGGCCATGTTGATGCGCGCCTTGCCCGCCCCCGTCAGGCCCAGAGCTTTGACTTTTGCTTTCGCATAATCGCGCAGTTCCTGCGCGCCGTGGCTGTTGCAACAGGCTTCGCCGTTGGCGCGCTGGTTGCAGCAGAAAAATACGTGGTTTTTGTAATAACTCATGAATTGGAGGTTGGCCTGACCGCGGGCGCGATTACATTTTCTCGGACCGCCACAGCTTTTATTTAGCGGGCCTGTATGGTACCGCAAAAGCCGGCGGGATGATGCTTGGCGGCGCAAACGGTGGAGACGAGCGGCGCGCCGTTTGCTTAGAGCTCGTTTGACTTGCGGGCGTTCCCTTTGGCGCGCCGCACCGGATATTTTCGCGCATTGATGCGCATTTTTCGGCGCGCCGCCGCCATCGGATCGATGTCAAGCACGTCGGCAAGCCGTGTCAGATAAAGCAGGACATCGGTGATTTCCTCACCGACTGCGCGCTTGCGCCGCGCATCGATGCGCATGCTTTGCGCCGGCGTCAGCCACTGAAATTGTTCGAGCAATTCGGCGGTTTCCACGGCGAGCGCCATCGCGAGATTTTTCGGCGTGTGGAATTGCTCCCACTCGCGCGCGGCGGCAAAACGGCGCAGCGCATCACGCAGGTCATCCAGAGTTGCGGCAGTTCGGGTCATGAAGTCACTTGCAATTTGAAGCGCGCGAGTTACCGCACGCCGTGCGTCGGACGAGCGCGTGCCAGCGCAATAAGCAGCAACAGCGCGGCAAACGGCCAAAGTTGGGATAGCAAGCGTGCGATGCTGCCGAAATTGGCGAGATGCGTCGGCGGCAAGCCTGACAGAGACGGGGGCAGCGTTTGATACGGGTTGTCGGGCATGAAATTGATAATGGCGATTCCCGCCGCGATGCATACAATCGCTACGATGGCGCGCCCGAATGGCGCCAACCACGTCAGCAATGCGACGCCGGCAGCACCCACTACGAAGCCGGCAGCGACCCCCGGCGTCAGCCATTGCAGCCAGTTGGCCGAGCGCGTGATCATCACTGCGGCGATGGACTTGGCGGCCCCCGTGAGCAGAAGGGTGAGTAGCATGACGCGCGATGTGTACTTACGCGACCGCATCAACAATGAAATGGTCAGGGCAATGCCAATCACTGCGAGCGCCACCACGGCGGCTTCGCCAAGCAGATAAGCCTGGGATGAATGCATGAACATCGGCGTAACACCTAACACCTCGCGCAGGTTGCCGCTGCCGAAAACGACCGATGATGGATGAAACTGGACAACGATCCACAGCGCAATCACGACCAGCCCGTAGTCGCCCAGGCGCCCCGGCCGCACGAGGCGCGCCCGTAGCCCAACGAGCGGATTATTCCAAACCACGAGCAGCATGGCGCCCGCCGCGCCGAGCGCCGCCCCTGCGCTGTTGGACAGCAAATCGACGTTCGATGCGATCCTCGTCGGCAGGAACATTTGGGCGCTTTCGAGCGACAGACTCAGTAACGCAGCAAGCAAGGTTGCAAACAGCCATGCGAACGCTGCCCTGAGCGGCGGGTGCAACACGTAAAATAACATCGCGCCGAGAGGCAGGTAAGCGGCGATGTTAAGCGCGATGTCGCTGGTAGTTACATAACGCGGCCACGGTGCGGTTAGAAATACGAGCACGTCAGGTGACGGCATGCGCCAGCCCGCGAACGGCTGCATGCTGGCATACACGATGACCAGTGTGTAAGCTAAGGCGATGAATCCTGCCGGCGGCACTTTGACCGAAGCTTTCATTATGTTACGGACTCTCCATCAAAAAAGGTCGTCCGGTGTAGCGATGGGCAAGAGGCATACGCCCGCTTGTTCAGAAGCAATTTGATAGCAGCCCCCGCAACATGACGATATTCTATGATGTTTTCAATGGGGATGCGGACGGTATCTGCGCCTTGCATCAACTGCGCCTTGTTGAGCCGCGTGACAGCGTGCTCATCACAGGCGCCAAGCGCGACATTGCGTTGCTTGAGCGCGTTGACGCTGACAGCGGCGATGTGGTCACCGTGCTTGATATTTCGCTCGCGCGGAATTTCGCTGCGCTCGATAGATTGCTCGACCGCGGTGTCGCATGCCGCTACTTCGATCATCATTTTGCAGGCCCTATTCCTGCGCACCCGCGGCTTCAGGCTTTTATTGATACGACGCCCGACGTGTGCACAAGCCTGCTGGTCGATCGCTACCTCGAAGGGCGCGAGCGGGTGTGGGCGGTCGTCGCGGCGTTCGGCGACAATCTCGAAGCGGCGGCACGCGACGCCGCTGCGATGCTCGACCTGAATGAACTGCAACTCGCGCAACTGCAGGGACTCGGTGAATGCATCAACTACAACGCCTATGGCCCGAGCGCCGAGGATCTGCATTACCACCCCGCCGAGTTGTACCGAATCCTGTCAACCTATTCAAACCCGTTTCAGTTCATCATCGGTGAGCCCGTCTATGAGGTGCTACGCCTCGCTCGCGCTGACGATTTGTTTAGAGCCGGTGAATTAAATGCCGCGCTCGCGACCGCGCAATGCGCGGTGTATATATTGCCCGACGCCGCGTGGAGCCGGCGTGTCAACGGCGAGTTCGTCAATCAACTCGCGGTGGCGTTTCCCGAGCGCGCGCATGCCGTTCTGGTCGCAGGCGCTCAGAGTTATACCGTAAGCGTGCGCTCACCGATGGCAGCGCCGCGCGGTGCAGACGCGGTGTGCCGCGGCTTCGGTGGCGGCGGCCGCGCCGGTGCAGCGGGCATCGACGCGCTGTCCGGGCACGACTATGAGCGTTTCGTAGCAGCGTTTAAGCAGGCTTACTGCTAGCCGCAATTATTACGCGCAGACCGGGCTCAATCGAAGTTGAGCGCTTTGCCGAACAACAACGTGACGTTGATTCGGCGATTGCAATAGCCGGGCTTGAAATTTATTTCGTCGGTTGTGTGAAACAACGTCGAGTCAAACAGCACGCAGCGATTTTCCCGGTAGGGAATGCGCTGAGATTTCGCATTGTTTTCAGTCAGGAATGCCGCCATTTTTCCTGATTTCCCGTTGTAATCCTCGAACGTCCAGTCGGCGGGCGCCGGCACGTCGTAGATCATCATGCCGCCGGTGGTCTTGTCGATGCACGCGTCGTCAGCGGTAATCCAGAAATTGACATTCACCTTCGCGAAATCGGCGTGCATATTAATGCCCTGCAGACGCTGATCGTATTTAAACGCCCACGCCTGGGTCAGCGGCGCATCGCCAATCACACGCGGCATCATCAGCTTCATCTCGTCCGCGATCGCCAACAGCACGCGCGGACAAAAACCGCTGCCGAGCACGGTGCCGACGTAGCCGTTGTCGAACGATGACTTCCACACCGTC
>JANXRI010000357.1 GCA_025353085.1 Betaproteobacteria bacterium | reverse complement strand
GCAGCGCTGGCAAGAAACAAAAAACCTGCACAAAACGGGAGTGGTGTCCCGGGTCCCTCGTAGTGCTCGTCCTGCTTAGGCTGGCGAGACGGACAGTAACACTAACCAGACCGGCAACACACACCAACAGCATCACGACAGTAACGCGGTACCGAATAGATGATCCACGACTGAACATAACACCTTACTCAAGGAGAATGCGATGAGAGATCTGAACTACGAACTGAAGAAACTCTGCCTGCGCAACAGCGACGGCAGTTACGCAACTCAGTATGCGCGCGAACGCATCCTGACGCAGGTCGCAAACCAGTTGTACGAGATGGGATTCAGGTACATGCAGGCATCGAGCCTGAAGCCCAAGCACATCCAAGCGCTGGTTGAGCGCTGGAAGGCTGAAGCGCTTGCCACTGGGACGATCAAGAACCGGATGACCGAATTACGCTGGTGGGCGGAGAAGATCACCAAGCAAGGCGTCATTGCCAGGGACAACGACCAATATGGCATCGCCAGGCGGCAATGCGTGACGAATGTCAGCCAGGCACGCGAGTTAACCGCCGAAGACCTGGTCAAGATCAAAGACCCTTACACCGAGCTTTCGCTCAAGTTGCAGGCGGCGTTCGGACTTCGCCGCGAGGAGTCGATCAAGATCCGGCCGCAGTGGGCAGATCGAGGTGATCGCCTGTTTCTTATGGACAGCTGGACCAAGGGTGGGCGGGAGCGCGAAATACCTATCAGCACGCCGGAGCAACGCGCACTGCTCGACGCTGCCAAAGCGTTTGCAGGCAGCGGCAGTCTCATTCCGAAAAAGCTGACTTACGTGGAGCAGCTTAACCGTTTCAAAAACCAGTGCGCCCAGGCCGGGATTCGCCATGTGCATGGCCATCGACATTACTACGCACAAGTGCGCTACGAACAGTTGACCGGCTGGGCATGTCCGGCCAGGGGCGGGTCGACGTCCAAGCAGCTCACCCCAGAACAAAAGAGCATAGATCGTGAAGCCCGCATGACGATCACCCAGGAACTGGGCCATGGCCGTACGCAGGTCACAGCGATTTATCTTGGGCGGTGATTTTGGTTATCCGTGATATCGCGAGACTTGAACCATGAAACTTGAAGAGCAGTTGCGGCAGCTTGAAATCGGCCGGAAGGCCAAACGGCTGAAGAGCCTGTGGCCGACGATCGAAGAGAAGTTGGCCGAGGGGGTCTCCCATGCGGAGATTCTGGGGTTGTTAAACGAAACCGGCTTTGAGCTCTCCGAACGGACCTATAAGAGCTACCTCTATCGCTACCGTAAGCGACGCCGAACCACGGGGCAACAGTCTGCTCGGATTTGTTTGGCAGAAAACACAGCACGTCAATCCGACAGCGCGTCGCAGGCAGCAACATTTCCTGCTTCAGCCGAGATTGAGAAACACAAGCGGCCGCCGACGTTTGATTTTAACCCACGCGGCATTCCAGAACTTTTGAAGTGAGGTATATCCATCATGCAAAACACCATCCATTTCGTCCTGCAAGCCAAAGGCGGCATCGGCAAGTCATTTGTCAGCACGTTGCTCGCCCAGCACATCATCAACGAAACCGGTACAGTCAGCTGCTTCGATACCGACCAGGAAAACACGACCTTCGAGCATTACAAGGCGTTGTCGGTGCAGCACGTCGTCGTTACCGGCCAGTCCCGGTTGATCGATCCCAAGAAGTTCGACTCCCTGATGGAGACACTATTGACCGAAGCGGGCAATTTCGTCATCGACACTGGCGCCAATACGTTTTCCAACCTGCTCGCCTATATCGTCGAGAACGAGGTCTTCGCGTTGCTGCGGCAGGCTCGCAAAGCTGTTTATGTGCATACCATTGTCGGCGGGGGCGACACGCTGGCGGACACGGCGAATGGCTTTTACGCCATTGCACAGAAGGTCAGCGGGGCGCGAATTGTCCTGTGGTTTAACGAGCATTTTGGCGACATCAAAACGGCGGAAGGCAAGCCATTCACGGAGACCCAGGCGTACCGGCAGAGTGCAGGCAGGCTCAGCGGCACCGTGACGCTTTACCGGCGCAACCCAGCAACGTTCGGTGAGGACATCCGCAAGCTCAATACCAAACGCCATACGATTGTGCAGGCGCTAGGCTCGCCGGATTACTCGCTGATGGAAAAGCAGCGGATTCGGAATTTCAGCCACGACGTATTCGGGCAACTACGGGCGCTCAGGTGGTAAAGCCCGTGCGCCAATGATCGATTGCTATTGCCCATGAAACCAGATTCCGAAAACAGTCCCAATTTGCCCCTGCCGGTGCGGCGTTGCCTGACCAAGGAGCAGGCGGCCGAATACCTGGGAATCGGTGTGACGCTGCTACTGCAGGCCGGTCCACGTCCCATCAAGATCGGCCGTCGCTCGGTCTGGGACGTCATTGACTTAGACGCGTGGCTCGACGAATATAAAGGCCGAGGGCGGGCCGGAAAGGAAGGTGCAAGCAAATGGCCCGTGAAACCGGAATCTACCGGCGGCACGACTCTCGCTACTGGTGGATTAAACTTGTATTACCAAACGGCAAGCGAATATGCGAAAGCACTCGGACTGAAAACCGAAAAGAAGCGCAGGCCCTCCTCGGCAAGTTAAGGCACGAGGCGTTTAGGGAAGCGCATCTTGGGGTGAAGCCCAAGCGCTCGTGGCAGCAGGCCGTGGTGCGGTATCTCGAACTCAAGGCATCGCTCAGAAGCATCAAGGATCTTCGGCGAATCTGTCGCATGCTTGACCCGTACCTGCGGGACAAGCTGCTTACCGAGATCAACGGGGATTCGATTTGGTCGATTTCTCAGCGCGAACTTGCAAAGGGCAACAAGCCGGCCACGGTGAATCGGTATCTTGCGACGATCCGCGGCATCCTGCGCATGGCACGCGATGAGTGGCAGTGGATCGACAATTTCCCCAAAGTTCGGATGCTTGCGGGCGAGGTGGAGCGCGATCGGTGGTTAAGTCGCGCGGAAGCGGATACGCTGATATCGGTGTGTCCGTCTCATCTGGCAGCCATCGTGCGATACGCGCTGGCGACCGGATGCCGTGCCAGCGAGATAACCGGCCTGGAGTGGAGCAGGGTGGACTTGCAGCGCAGGACTGCATGGCTTAACCACACCAAGAATGGCACGCCGCGAGGCGTCCCGTTAAATGAAGATGCGGTCGCCGTTTTGAAAGCGGAGAAAAACAAGCATCCGCGCTTTTGCTTTACGTATCGTGGCGAGCCGATCCGGTCGAATGTGTGCAATACCGGATGGCTTGAAGCGGTCAAGAAGGCGGGGCTCACGGATTTTCGTTTTCACGACCTGCGGCATACTTGGGCGTCATGGCATCGGCAGGCCGGCACGAGCTGCGATGAACTGAAGGACCTGGGTGGCTGGAAGTCGCGCGTCATGGTTGACCGCTACGCGAAGTTTGCGACCGAGCACTTGTCGGTGGCGGCTTCGCGAATTGAAACGAACAGAACTGGAGAAAACGTCGCGAAATTGGCTACGTTTTAGCTACGTTCTGAAAAACAGCAAACGCTGAACTTGCGCTAACTGTTTGATGTATTTGGCTCCCCGACCTGGGCTCGAACCAGGGACACACGGATTAACAGTCCGTTGCTCTACCAGCTGAGCTATCGGGGAATGGGAAAGGCGGCAATTATACCGGAGGGCAGGCTGCGGGCAAGTTCTGCCTAGATCAGGACTTTTGCGACGGCTTTCGCAACGTAGTCGATATTTTTAGCGTTGAGCGCGGCTACGCAGATGCGGCCGCTTTCGATTGCGTATATCGAATATTCCGAGCGCAACCGCAGCACCTGTTCGCGCGTGAGGCCCGAGTACGAAAACATGCCGCGCTGGTCGATGATGAAACTGAAATCGAAATCGGCGCGTATCTCGCGAATCTTTTCGACGAACTGGCGGCGCAAGGTCTTGATGCGGTCGCGCATCTGGCCGAGTTCGACGTCCCACAACTTTCTCAGTTCCGGCGTGGTCAGCACAGTCGCGACAGTTTGCCCGCCGAACAGCGGCGGGTTCGAATAATTGGTGCGGATTACGCGCTTGACCTGGCTTAACACGCGCGCCGCTTCGTCGGCGCTGCCGGTCGCGATGCTGAGCGCGCCGACGCGTTCGCCGTACAGTGACAGCGATTTCGAAAATGAACTGGATACGATCGTCATCGGGCACATCCTGGCGAAGCGGCGCACTGCGGCGGCGTCCGCGTCCAAGCCTTCCGCGAAGCCCTGGTAAGCAATGTCGAGGAACGGCACGAGCGACCGCCCGTTCACTACTTCAATTACGCGCTCCCACTGGGCGGGAGATAAATCAGCGCCGGTCGGATTGTGGCAGCACGCGTGCAGTACCACGATCGCGCCAGCCGGCAGCTTTTGCAACGCCGATATCATCGCGTCGAAGTTTACGCCGTGCGTTGCTTCGTCGTAATAAGGGTAAGTGTTGACCGTGAAGCCGGCGTATTCGAACAGTGCGCGATGGTTTTCCCAGCTCGGGTCGCTGATCCACACCTGCGCGCCCGGATCGATCCTGCGCAGCAGGTCGGCGCCCAACTTGAGGCCGCCGGTACCGCCGAGCGCCTGCACCGTGACTGCACGGCCGGCTAGTATCGTTTCGCTGTCCGCGCCAAACAATTCGGCCTGCACAGCCTTGTCGTACGCCGGCAAGCCGTCTATCGGCAAATAGCTGTGAGGGGCCGCCGCCGCTGCAATGGTTTTTTCGGCGCGCCGCACGCACTCGAGGATCGGCACTTTGCCGTTATCGTCACAGTAAACGCCGACGCCTAGATTAACTTTGTTCGGATTGGTATCAGCGACGAAAGCTTCGGTCACGCCAAGGATCGGGTCGCGGGGTGCCATTTCTACGGCGGCGAGCAGGGATGCGGTCATGTGACAATCGTTGAGATTAAGGAAAAAATCGCGGCAACCGCATTTTACAAGTCATTAGTTTACCTGCTTGGCGCAGTTTCTGTCGCCGCAGCCGGCAAATGGCAGCGAGGTGGCTTGCAATCGGCCGGTCGTGGGACAATATACGGTTCACTCAAAAATTTCCCGATCTCATGGCCCTAACCGCATTGAAGACCGCGGCACCCGTTGCGGCGCCGCAGATAATTACTTTTCCCGGCAGCCTTTACCGGCTGCACCAGACGTTCGAGCCGGCCGGCGACCAGCCGGTTGCGATTGATACATTGACCGAGGGCCTCGGGAACGGGCTGTCGTTTCAGACGCTGCTGGGCGTCACCGGGTCGGGTAAGACTTATACGATGGCGAACGTGATCGCGCGCATGGGTCGCCCCGCGCTCATTATGGCGCCGAACAAGACGCTGGCCGCGCAATTGTATTCGGAGATGCGCGAATTCTTCCCCGGGAACGCCGTCGAGTACTTCGTCTCGTACTATGACTACTACCAGCCCGAGGCTTACGTGCCGTCGCGCGATCTCTTCATCGAAAAAGATTCAAGCATCAACGAGCACATCGAGCAGATGCGGCTATCGGCGACCAAAGCGCTGCTCGAGCGCCGCGACACCATCATTGTCGCAACCGTTTCTGCTATTTACGGTATCGGCGACCCGTCTGATTACCACAACATGATCCTGCATTTGCGCGAAAACGAAAAGATTTCTCAGCGTGATGCGATCAAGCGGCTGACTGAGATGCAATACGACCGCAACGACGTCGAATTCAAGCGCGGCACGTTCCGCGTGCGCGGCGATGTGATCGATATTTTCCCGGCGGAAAACTCGGAAACCGCGATCCGCGTGAGCCTGTTCGACGATGAAGTGGAAAACCTTTCGGTCTTCGATCCGCTGACCGGCCACATTCTGCAGCGCGTTTCGCGCTTTACCGTGTATCCATCGAGCCATTACGTGACGCCGCGCGCGACCACGCTGCGCGCAATCGAAGCGATCAAGGAGGAATTGCGCGAGCGCATCGAATTTTTCCAGCGCGAGAACCGGCTGGTCGAATGCCAGCGCATCGAGCAACGCACGCGGTTTGATCTTGAGATGATGAACGAGATGGGATTTTGCAAAGGCATCGAGAATTACTCGCGCCATCTGTCCGGTCGTAAACCGGGTGAGCCGCCACCCACGCTGATCGACTATCTGCCGCCGGATTCGCTGATGTTCATCGACGAAAGCCATGTCACGATTCCGCAAGTCGGTGGCATGTACAAGGGGGACCGCGCGCGCAAAGAAAATCTGGTCAACTACGGATTCAGGCTGCCGTCGGCGCTCGACAACCGGCCGCTGCGATTCGACGAATTCGAGCAGATGATGAAGCGAACGGTGTTCGTCTCGGCCACGCCCGCCGAATATGAGCGCACGCATCAGGCGCAAGTGGTCGAGCAGGTCGTGCGGCCAACGGGTCTCGTCGATCCGCAGATTGAAGTGCGGCCGGCCGCGACGCAGGTCGACGATCTGTTGTCGGAAATCAACGAGCGTGTGAAGGTCAGCGAGCGCGTGCTGGTGACGACGCTGACCAAGCGCATGGCCGAAGACCTGACCGATTACCTGGCCGAGCATGGCGTTAAAGTGCGCTACCTGCATTCGGATATCGAAACGGTCGAACGCGTCGAAATCATTCGCGATTTGCGGCTCGGCGAATTCGATGTGCTCGTGGGCATTAACCTGCTGCGCGAAGGTCTCGACATGCCGGAAGTGTCGCTGGTCGCGATATTGGACGCCGACAAGGAAGGCTTTCTGCGCTCGGAACGCTCGCTGATACAAACGATCGGCCGCGCCGCGCGGCATATCAACGGCAGGGCAATCCTTTATGCGGACCGCGTGACCAACTCGATGACGCGTGCGATCGGCGAGACCGACCGCCGCCGCACCAAGCAGATTGCGCACAACCTGAAGATGGGCATTACGCCACAGGGCATCGTCAAAACCGTGCGCGATATGATCGATGGCGTCTACGATGCGCAGGAGGCGCAGGTGCAGCGCAAAGCGGCGCAAAGCGAGGCCGCCTACCAGGCGATGAGCGAGAAAGAGCTCACGCGGGAAATCAAGCGCATCGAGAAAGAAATGCTTGATGCCGCGAAAAACCTCGAGTTCGAGCGCGCGGCGGGATTGCGCGACAGCTTAAAGAAGCTCAAGCAGCGGTTATTCGTCGGCCTCGCGGCGTAAGTCACATGGCGCTGCGGCGCGAGGCCGTCCGTGAAGCCGGCCAACGCAGCCGCGATTATTCTTCAAGCATCCTGACGGATGCAGCAGTGGGGCGCCGCGGCGTGCAATTTGTGCGTGACCTTCACGATGTGCCGCGGGCGTTGCCGCGACTAATTGCCTAGCAACGTCGGCAACGGTTTTTAAAGCGCAACTGCGAGCAGGCTGACGTGCGCGGTCGCTATGCGCCAACCGTCGCTAGTCCTGATCCAGCTATGGCTCTGGCGCCCCAACGTGCCGCCGCGCTCGAATTCGCAGTTCGCAGTGGCGAAATCATCGCCGTAGGTCGTGATGACGACCTTGATGAGTTTGCGTGCCAGGCCGGCCGGCGAGCGCGCGCCGCGAAACCTGGTGATCTCCGCATGACCGTACAAATTTTCGGTCGCGCCATATCGCAGCGTCAGCGGATTGTTCCAGAAGAGTTCATCGAGCACGTCGACATCGTTGATCACGAGCGCCGCTTCATAGCGCTCGAATGCGGCAGTCACTTCCTTAACGACGTGCGGCAGATTAACTGCCGTGACGGGGACCTCGTTGGTCATAATGCGGCGATCGGGGTTTTAACGATGCCCGCGGCGTCGAGTGCTGCGGCAATGCGCAGGCAAATATCTTCGCGCCACGGTGCGGCGATGATTTGAACGCCGATCGGCATGCGGCCGGGGCGTTTCCATGTTCGGCGCACTGGCATGGTTTCTCCCGCAATAGTGACGGTCTCGGCGCCGATGGGCGTCGCGCTGACCGGTGTTGCCGACGCAATTATCGCATCAACGTCTTTGAAGAGTTCCGCCATCCGCATTGCGTACCAACGCCGAAAGCGCTGCGCCTGCAGAAGAGGTTGCGGGGATCAGCGCTCCAGCCAGAAAACGATCGCGCGACAACGGTTCGAAGTCTTGCGCACGGCGCTGCAGATTACCCAATCAGACCTGCTCGTCATTAACAAAATCGATCTCGCGCCGATGGTCGGCGCATCACTCGAAGTGATGGATCGCGACGCCAAAAAAATGCGCGGCGAGCGGCCATTCGTATTCAGCAATCTCAAAACCAATCAGGGGCGCGATAAGATCGTCCAATTTATCGAGCAGCAGGGGATGATCCAGGGCTGACTTAAGGCGTAGTCCGGCCTGTCTGCAGAGTGGAGCAAGCATTGCTATGTTGCTGAAACTTCTGTAGAATCCGCGCCTCGGTCGACGCCCTAAAGGCGGTTACGGCCTTAATCCTTGCCGCACCGTGCACGCATAACGGGTGGCCCAATCCATAAGGAGTTTGATAGATGCGCCATTATGAAATTGTTTTTATCGTACATCCCGACCAGAGCGAACAGGTCCCCGGGATGGTCGAGCGCTATCGCTCGACAGTGCTGGCCAAGGGCGGCGCGATTCACCGCCTTGAAGACTGGGGCCGGCGCCAGATGGCTTACCCGATCCAGAAAATGCACAAGGCCCATTACGTGCTCATGAACATCGAGTGCAACAATGAAACACTCGAGGAACTCGAGCACGCGTTCAAGTTCAATGATGCCGTGCTGCGCCACCTGACCTGTCGCATGACGCAGGCAATGACGACGCCTTCGCCGATGATGAAAGAGGAGAAGTCGCGCTCGCTGACTCACGCGCCGGCAACAACCGCGGCGGCGTCACCGGCGGTGGCGACACCGGCGGCAGCGGCGGAAGCGCCGAAACCTGCGGCGCCGGCGGCGGCACCTGCCACGGCGTAAGTGTAGCGAACGAGAGTGTAGCGAACGAGAGTGAAGCGCAACGAGGTCGTGATCGACGGCCACTTGCTCAAACGCGGCACGTTGCGCCACACACCCGCCGGAATCCCCGCGCTTAATCTGCTGATCGGACATAAGTCGATCCAGATTGAAGCGGGCGGACGGCGCGAAGCGCGATGTGAAGTGGATGCAGTGGTAATCGGCGAACTCGCAGTCACGCTCAGCAGGCAAAAACTAAATCAGCCGTTGCAGTTCAATGGTTTTCTCACCCGGCACAGCGTCAAGGATCGCAGGCTTGTGTTGCAGGTGGTGAACGCCGAATTGATCGACAGCGCGACAAACAGCGGCACCGAACAGAACAGGAATCAAGGAGATCAAGATGGCAATGGGACGCGGTAAGAGCAAGGGCAAGAACGACAAGAAGGACAAGGACAAGAAACGTGGCGCCAAGAATCTTTTCCGGCGCAAGAAGTTCTGTCGCTTCACGGTCGAGAAAATCAAGCAGATCGACTACAAAGACGTCGATCTCCTGAAAGACTTCATCAACGAAAACGGCAAGATCATTCCCGCGCGCATCACGGGCACCAAGGCTCGTTATCAGCGTCAGCTCGGCGACGCGATCATGCGCGCGCGTTTCCTCGCGCTGCTGCCTTATACCGATCTGCACTAAAGGACTGCCATGCAAATCATACTGCTCGAAAAAGTAGTCAATCTTGGCCAGTTGGGCGAAGTTGTCAAAGTCAAAGACGGCTATGCGCGCAATTACCTGATCCCGCACGGCAAGGCCAAGCGCGCGACGCAAAACAATCTCGCTGAATTCGAGAAGCGCCGCGCTGAGCTCGAGAAGGCGCAGGCTGAAACATTGACCGTCGCCCAGGCGCGCGCCGCCAGGCTCGACGGCTTGATGGTGCAGATCACGCAAAAAGCCGGTGTCGATGGCAAGCTCTTCGGTTCGGTGACGAATTCGGATATTGCGGATGCTCTGAAGGCGCAGGGGTTCGAAGTGCCGAAAGCGGCCATCCGCATGCCTGCCGGTCCGGTCAAGCAAGTCGGCGATCAGCAATTCAAGGTCGCACTCCACACCGACGTGGTTGTTACAATCACGGTATCGGTGCTCGGCGAGGCGGCCTGAAACGAGCGCCTTCTGCGTTCTTTTCAAACAGGTTTTTTGCAGAAAGAAAGGGCTGGCGACAGTCCTTTTTTTTTATAGTAAATTGCAACGTGACACACGTATTTAGTGTCACGTGAGCGGCTTGAATTCTCCTCAGAATAAACACACCTAAAGTCCCCAGCATGGCTCAGGCTGTAACTCCTATTAATCGTGATTCGCAGATCGATGCGCTTAAGCTTCCTCCATATTCGATAGAGGCCGAACAATCGGTGCTGGGCGGCCTGCTGCTCGACAACAGCGCGTGGGAGAAGGTTTTCGACACGCTGACTGGTACGGACTTTTATCGTGCCGATCATCGAGAAATTTATCATCATATATCGCTGCTTATTGAGGCGAACAAGCCCGCAGACGCGCTAACCGTGGCCGAAAGCTTGGAGCGCAGCGCGAAGCTAGAAGGAATCGGAGGTCAGGCCTACCTCGGCTCGCTGGCGGTGAACACACCAAGCGCCGCGAACATACGCCGTTATGCAGAAATTGTGCGTGAGCGTGCAATCATGCGCAGGCTTGCCGCCGTTGGTACAGACATTTCCGATTCCGTATTCAATCCGCTTGGACGCTCTGCTGCAGAATTGGTGGACAACGCGGAACAAAAAGTTTTCGCTATCGCTGAGGAAGGTGCGCGTGGCCGCCAAGGATTTCAGGAGCTTCCGCCATTGCTCGTAAAGGTAGTAGAACGTATAGACACTCTATACAAGAGCGACAATAAAGGCGGGGTCACAGGTATTTCGACCGGGTATACGGATCTTGATAGAGATACGTCAGGTTTTCAGCCAGGGGATCTCATCATAATCGCTGGTCGGCCGAGCATGGGAAAAACCGCGCTTGCGCTAAATATTGCCGAGCACGTTGCATTGGTCGAAAAAATGCCAGTTGCAATTTTTAGCATGGAGATGAGTGCGCAACAATTGATAATGCGCATGCTGGGATCGGTGGGTAAATTAAACCAAAAAAGTATTCGGACCGGCGATCTCACAGATGATGATTGGGTCAAATTGACTAAGACGGTTGGTCAACTTAACGACGCGCCGATCTTTGTCGACGAAAGCGGAATGCTTAATCCTACTGAACTACGGGGTAGAGCGCGTCGCCTATATCGTCAGCAGGGCGGGCCGGGATTGGGCTTAATCATAGTGGACTATCTGCAACTGATGGAAACCGGTAACAGCACAGAAAACCGCGCCACTGAGGTCGCTGAGATTTCACGTGCGTTAAAAGCGCTTGCCAAAGAGCTGAACGTGCCAGTAGTTGCACTGTCGCAGTTGAACCGCGGGCTCGAGCAGCGGCCGAACAAGCGCCCGGTCATGTCCGACCTGCGCGAGTCGGGCGCCATCGAGCAGGATGCCGACTTGATTCTCTTCATTTACCGCGATGAGGTTTACAACCAGGAGTCGCCCGACAAAGGCACCGCCGAAATCATCATCGGCAAGCAGCGTAACGGACCCATCGGCACCGTCAAGCTCACTTTCCTCGGGCAGTACACGCGGTTCGAAAACTTCGCGAGCCCGGGCAGATACTAATGAGCTCCGTTGGTGCTGATGAATAGAAGCACAACCCAATGACTGCCAGGAGAGGGTAGTCACCCTTCGCTAGCTCACGGCGAACGGGCAACGGTTAAATCCTTTTCGACCTTTCGTTACAGCACTTCCGCCGCATGATCCGCCAGCCGCGAGCGCTCGCCGCGCTGCAGGGTGACATGTCCGCTGTGAGGCCAGCCCTTAAAGCGGTCTACAACATAAGTCAGCCCTGAACTGCCTTCGGTCAGGTACGGCGTGTCGATTTGTGAAATGTTGCCGAGCACGACCACCTTGGTGCCGGGGCCGGCGCGGGTGATCAGGGTCTTCATCTGTTTGGGCGTCAGGTTCTGCGCTTCGTCGATGATTAAATATTTATTAAGAAAAGTTCGGCCGCGCATGAAGTTCAGCGACTTGACCTTGATGCGCGAGCGGATCAGATCCCGCGTCGCCGCGCGTCCCCATTCACCAGCCTCGTCGTCGGTCTTGTTCAACACATCGAGATTGTCCTCGAGCGCGCCCATCCACGGATTCATTTTTTCTTCTTCGGTGCCGGGCAGAAAGCCGATGTCTTCGCCGACCGGGACCGTGACGCGCGTCATGATGATTTCCGAGTAGGTCTTGTGCTCGAGCGTCTGCATGAGGCCGGCGGCGAGCGTCAGCAGCGTCTTGCCGGTGCCGGCCTGGCCCAGCAGCGTGACAAAGTCAATCTCCGGATTCATGAGCGCGTTGAGCGCGAAATTCTGTTCACGATTGCGCGCGGTAATTCCCCACACGTTGTGCCGCTGCTGCGAGTAATCCTTGATCGTCTGCAGGATGGCGGTCTTGCCGGTGACTTCCTTGACGATGGCATAGAGCGGGCGGTCGGCTTCCTGAAACGCAAACTCGTTGACCATCAGGCTCGAGCACAGCGGTCCCTGGACCCGGTAGTACGTGTGGCCTGATTGCTGCCACGACTCCATGCCTTTCGCGTGCTTGTCCCAAAAATCCGCCGGCAGCTCGCGCGTGCCGGTATAGAGCAGGTCGGTGTCTTCGAGGACCTTGTCGTTAAAATAATCTTCGGCGGCGAGTCCGAGCACGCGCGCTTTGATGCGCATGTTGATGTCTTTGCTGACGAGGATGACCTGGCGCGTGGGATGCGTATCCTGCAGGAATTTGACGACGCCGATGATCTGGTTGTCGGCCTTGCCGCCCGCCAGCCGCGCTGGCAGTTCGGCGCTGATTGCCTGCGTTTGTAAAAAGAGCCGGCCGGCTGCATCGCCGCCGTTACGGGTCCGCAGTTCTATGCCACTCTCGATGGCGTGCTCGCTGCCACTGACTATCTCATCGAGAAAGCGGCTCGCCTGCCGTGCGTTGCGCGCGACTTCCGACATGCCTTTTTTGTTGTCATCGAGTTCTTCGAGCGTGACCATCGGGATGTAAATGTCGTGTTCATGAAAGCGGAACAGACTGGTCGGATCGTGCATGAGCACGTTGGTATCAAGCACGAAAAACTTGATGTTCGCGGGAAGGCGCGCGACTGCAGAAGCGGGTTTACGCTGGGTCATGGCACTCCTAGGCTGGGGTAAATCATCGCGGCGGCGTTTTTATCGTCTTGATGAACTCGAAAACTTCGTGGGCGTGGCCCGGCACTTTTAAGCCGCGCCACTCGTGAGCGAGCTGACCGCTCGAGTCGAATACAAATGTGCTGCGCTCGATGCCGCGCACCTGGCGGCCATAGAGGTTCTTCATCTTGATAACGCTGAAGAGCTTGCACGCGGTCTCGTCCGCGTCAGACAAAAGCTCGAATGGAAACTGCATTTTGGCCTTGAACCCTTCGTGCGACTTCACGCTGTCGCGCGAAATGCCGAAAACCGCGCACTTCAATTTCTGAAACTGCGGATACAGGTCGCGGAAGTTTTCGCCTTCAGCGGTACAGCCCGGCGTGTTGTCTTTGGGGTAGAAGTAGAGAACGAGCGGATGGCCGCGATGCTCGAAAAACCTGAAGTCGGTATTGCTGGTGCCTGGCAGTTGAAAATCAGCAAACGGTTGCTTGGGCATGGACGCTTATAAAGATAACTCTGAGACGATTGTCGGGTAAATGTTCGGGCTAGGCAAGAATACTTCGGCCTCTTTAACGTTACATTATTATGACCGTTCGCAGCGCCATCAAGCGGCCATGTCGGCGAGAAACTCGGCGCCTTGAAATGCGAGCATGCCCGAGCGACCGGCGATTTTGGCGGTCGTTACGCTGTGACGCGGCAGCATCTTTACGTCGAGCCCCTCGAAGTAGTCCTTGAGCGAGACCAGTTCATGACCTGCGGCACGCCAACCGGCGAGCAACTGCTCAAATACCGGTAGCAGCTTCATGCCTTCGAGTTCCGCGTGCAGCGTATACACGTGCCCGGTCGATGGCGGCACGGCGCTGAGCTGCAGAACATACCCGGCCACGTTGTCGACAGTCAGTCCGTTCAAGCCGAGCAGCTCGTCCAGCGTCGGCAACGTCGTTGGCAGTTGCGGGCAGGCAATGATCTCGGCGTTGTGGATTGGAATAAACGGATGAGTGCCACGGGTATCCGAGCAGTAGTCAAAACCCAACTGCTGGGTGAGCCGATACGCGTGGCGGTTCATCTGCCAGCCGGCAGCGCCATGCACGTGCGCGCGTTGGCCGAATATCTGCAGGTAGCGATCACAGGCGAGCTGCATTTCTCGCGCGGTCCAGTGCGCGTCGGCCGTCGCTACGTTGTCCTGCCATTTAACGTGGTCCCAGGTATGGATGCCGACTTCAAAACCTTCGTCGCGCACGTTGCGCAGAATACCGGCGCAGCGGCGGCCGATATCGGGCGCGGGAATGACAGTTCCGTACATAAGTGTCCGCCAGCCGTAGTGCTCGACCACGGATGTGCGCGAGACTTTCTGCATGAAGCCCGGGCGGAATACGCGTTTTATCGCTCGTCCGGTGTTATCAAGGCCCAAACTAAACAGGAAGGTCGCGCCAGCGTGGTGTTTCTTCAGGACCTCGACCAGCCGCGGCACGCCTTCGTGGGTGCCGCGATAGGTGTCGACATCGATTTTGAGGGCTATCTTCATGAGGGTGGGAATGAGCGATGGGTGATGGGTAATGGGTAAAATTCAACCATTCGCGGGATAAGCTTTATACCCATTGCCCTTCCCCCATCACTCATCGCCCGCAACGCGCGCTCAATCCATCAGTCGTTGTGCATCGCCGACATGCGTGCGATAGGCGTCGAAGATGTGCTTGAGCGCGGTTTCCATGTTTACGCGCGGCTTCCACTTGAGCTCGTTGCAGGTGTTGGTAATTTTCGGCACCCGGTTTTGCACGTCCTGATAGCCCTTGCCGTAATAAGCGGCAGCGGTCGTTTTGATCAGGCGGACTTTTCTCGCGCTCTTGCGATATTCGGGGTAAGTCAGCGCGAGATCAAGCATCATCTGCGCGAGATCCTTGACCGAAAAGTTGTTCTTCGGATTGCCGATGTTGTAGATTTTTCCGTTGGCCACACCGCCTGCGTTATCGATGATTTTCATCAGCGCGTCGACGCCGTCGCTAATGTAGGTGAACGCGCGTTTCTGCGTGCCGCCGTCCACCAGCTTGATGTTTTCGCCGCGCACGATATGGCCCAGAAACTGGGTGATCACGCGCGAGCTGCCCTCCTTCGGCGTATGGATGCTGTCGAGCCCGGCGCCAATCCAGTTGAACGGCCGGAACAGCGTGAAATCGAGCCTGCCTTCCGAGCCGTAAGCCCAGATTACGCGGTCCATCAACTGCTTGCTGCACGAATAAATCCAGCGCTGCTTCTCGATCGGACCCAGCACGAGTTCCGAATTTTCCGAGTCGAACTCGCTGTCGCGGCACATGCCATAGACTTCGGACGTCGACGGGAACAGGATGCGCTTTTTATATTTAACGCATGAGCGAACGATCGGCAGGTTCGCTTCGAAATCGAGTTCGAATACGCGCAACGGCTCCTTGACATAGGTTGCGGGCGTCGCGATTGCGACGAGCGGCAATACCGTGTCGCATTTGCGTATGTGATATTCAATCCATTCCTTGTTGATCGTTATATCGCCTTCGAAAAAATGAAAGCGCGGATGCTCGAGCAGGTCGGTGACGCGCTCAGTCTGCATGTCCATTCCATAAACCTCCCAGTCGGTAGTTTCGATGATGCGCTGGGAAAGGTGATGGCCGATGAAGCCGTTGACGCCGAGTATCAGGATTTTTTTCATTAAGAGGCTGTCTCTAGATTGATGGGTTGATTGCCAAAGCGCGCCTGCCAATCCGCCGGCGAAATCGGCGTGCCGGCGAGTTCCATTTCGATGATTTGCAGGACTTTGCCGTCGCCGCACGCGGCGTAACAGTGGCCGCCCTGCACGTAGAGTTGCGGCTGCGGCAGCAGGTGGCTCGCCGCGCCATCGAGACGTGTGCGGAGTATACGCAAAGTCGTGCCATTTATGACGGTAAAGGCGCCCGGATAGGGTGGTGCGACGCCGCGCACGAGGTTATGCACGCGGCGTGCCGGCAGGCGCCAGTCAATCAGTCCATCAGCGGGCTTGCGGCCGTGGAAATAACTGCCCCGCGAAAGAATTTGTGGCACGCGCGGCGCGGTGCCGTTGACAAGCGCGGGCAGCACGCGGTCGAGTGCGCCGGCCGCAGCCGCCGTCACTTTAATGAAGACGTCCGCCGCCGTCTCGTCGGGCAGGATAGGCACAGCCTGCTGCGCCACGATGTCACCCGCGTCGGGCCTGGCGGTCATGTAGTGCAAGGTTGCGCCGGTTTCCCGCTCGCCGTTGATGACCGCCCAGTTGACCGGCACTCGGCCGCGATACCTGGGCAGTAGCGAACCGTGCATGTTGAGCGCACCGCGTTTGGGCAGGTCGAGCAGCGCCGGCGTGAGCATGTTGCGGTAATAAAACGAAAACAGGAAATCCGGCTGCAGCGCGCGGATACGCTCGATCATGTCGGGTGTGTTTGGATCGTCAGGCGTGATGGCCGGCACGTGGTGCGAGGCAGCCAACTTTGCCACGCTGGCGAACCAGATCGTTTCGGCGGGATTGTCGGTATGCGTGACGACCAGCGCGACGGTTACTTTGTGGGCGAGCAGGACGGACAGGCACTGGACGCCGACGTTGTGATACGCGAAGACGACGGCGACGGTCATGACTTCACGGAACAGCGCTGAAGCGGAGCGATGAACCCCGGCCCGCTCTTCACGCCGGTAAATCGCAAGGTGGGCCGTCGCGCGTTATTCAGGATGAAATTTCCGCTTTCATGCGCACGCTTTCATCCTTTTTTTCGAGAATCGCCTGCACGAGGTAGCGCGGACGGCTGCGGACCTGCTGATAGATGCGGCCGATGTATTCGCCGAGCAAACCCAGGCCGAACAGCACGAGACCGGTCAGAAAAAACTGCAAAATGTCGCGGTCCCAAAGCGCCATCAGTCCCTCTTGCATCGTGTCGGCGACAATCCAGCGCTCGATGATGACGCCGACATAGACCACCACTGACGTCACGGCGACGAACATGCCGATCAGCGAGAAAACCTGCAACGGCATAATCGAGAATCCGGTGACGAGATCGAAATTCAGGCGGATCAGCGCGTACAGTGAATATTTGGACTCGCCGGCCGCGCGCTCCTCGTGGGCGACCTCGATTTCGGTCGGATTGGCGGCATAGGTATAAGCAAGCGCCGGTATAAAGGTATTGACCTCATGACTCGAAGTAATCGCGTCGACAATTTTGCGGTCGTAAGCACGCAGCATGCAGCCCTGGTCCGTCATGCGAATGCGCGTGATGCGCTCGCGCAGCCAGTTCATCGAACGTGACGCCCGCCGGCGAAACGCGGAATCCTGGCGCTGGGTGCGGATCGAGCCCACGTAATCATGGCCGCCATCCATCGCCGCCAGCAGGTTGCCGATTTCCTCCGGCGGATTTTGCAAGTCGGCGTCGAGCGTGACGATGCGGCGACCGCGGCTATGCTCGAAGCCCGCCATGATCGCCATGTGCTGGCCAAAGTTGCCGCTGAAAAGAATCACGCGCGTGACGTCGGGGCGGGCTTGAAATTGTTCACGCAACAGCGCGGCCGAGCGGTCGCGGCTGCCGTCATTGATGAAAATTATTTCATAGCTGACGCCGAGTTTGTCGAGCGCCGGATAGAGGCGCGAAAACAGCAGCGGCAGCGCCTGTTCCTCGTTGTAAACGGGAATGATGATCGAAACGGTCGGCGCAATCATGATAGGCATGGCAGGTTCATGCGCATGGTAACCGATGCGCGATGCGGGCGTCGACTCTCACGCGCGTCCACGCCACATCACGAACGCGTCACCAGGCACACGCCGATAATGATGACGCCGATGCCGGCGAGGCGCAGCGGCGTCAGTGCTTCGCCAAACAAATACCATGCTGCAATTGCATTGACGACGTAGCCAACCGACAACAGTGGATATGCCACGCTCACTTCGACGCGCGACAGCGCCATGATCCACACCACGACGCTGATGACATAGCAGGCAAGGCCGCCGACGATGTGCGGCTCGGTGGCGAGTTGCCAGCCGATCGGCACGATGTTGTCGCGGCTGAACTCGAATACGCCGACGTTGTTGGTGCCGGCCTTGAGCAAAAGTTGGGCGCCGGCGTTGAGCATTACGCCCGTCATCAGCAATGAAAAACTGGTCGCATTCATCGTGGGTCTCCCTGGGAATGCCTTTAGATCACCGCGGCGGCGTGCGCACGAATACGCGCTCGGTATCGCGCGCGATGAGTTGCATCGGCAACTTTAACTGCTGCAACTCAGCAAAAACTTCGAGGGTCATGACAGCCAGCGCGTACTCGTCCTTGCGCCAGCGCACCATGAACTCGCCGAGCGTCGGCACCCATAAATCAGGCTCCTGTTGCAGGCCATAGGCCATCTCGTCCTGGTACTCGACGAGCGTAACAGTACGATCGATGTAAAAGGGCAGTGTCTGCTCGTAGGTGCGCACGCTATAGAATGGCACGCCCGGTTTGAGATACGGTTTTAGTTGCTGCGCTAAATGATAGGTCGAGTGCGCGGGCGATAGCGCATCCTCGCTCGTTACGATCAATTGCGTAGTGATAAGTCCCGTCATTGCGCACGCGATGATGGCGTTGCGCACGCGGCCGCGCCAGCCCAGATAAACAGCAAGCAGCATGCCGGCGAGCAAGACGAAGCCCGCGGCAGTCAGCCATGGTATTTGCGCGAGATAAAGTTCAGCCGGTATATTTTCAGTCGCGAGCCTGACGGTGTAAGGCACTGCAACCATACCCGCGGCGGCCAGCACCGCGATCGGCGCCATCTGCATCGCCAGCGTGCGGCCGCCGATGGTGGAGAGCCGCGCGCCGATGATCAAGGCGAGCGCCGGGAAAATCGGCAGGATGTACGACGGTAGCTTGGAGCCGGACGCCGAAAAGAACGCGAAAATGAAACCGGTCCATAGCAAAAGAAAGAACAACGGGTCAAAGCGTCCCGTGTCTTTGTCCATGTGTTTAAAGGCCTGGCGCACCGCATCAATCAGGGTAAACAGCCACGGCAAGATGCCCGCCAGTAGTATCGGAATGAAGAAGTACCAAGGCTGATAACGCTGGTGAATGGTCGACGTATAGCGCTGAAAGTGTTCGTGCACGAAAAAAAACCACGCGAACTCCGGGTTTGCGAGTGACACCGCGATGAACCACGGAGCGGTGATGGCGAGAAACAACGCAGTGCAGCTTATGAGATGCAGTTTGCGCAGCAGAGCGAAGTCGCGCTTGATCAATACGTAAAGGGTAATGACCGCGCCAGGCAATACGATGCCGATCAGTCCCTTGCTTAAGACTGCCAACGCGCAGCCGGCGGCCGCGACGTGCATCCAGCGCCGGTTGGTGCGTGCATCGGCGCGCGGGTCGAGTGCCAGCAGCAGACCGGCGAGCGCCATCGTCAGGAAAAATGCGAGCCCCATGTCGAGCGTCAGGACATGCGCGAGCGCCGCATAGAGGATGCTGCTGGCAAGCACCGCGGCTGAATAAAGGCCAGTCGCTGTGCCGTAAAGACGCGCGCCGATAAAATAAGTCAGCAGCACGCCGAGTAGTCCGGTCAGCGCGGGCCATAGACGGGCGCTCCAATTGTGTTCACCGAACGCGCGATAGGCAGCCGCGGTCGCCCAATATTGCAGCGGCGGCTTTTCAAAATATTTGATGCCGTTCAGGCGCGGGGTAAGCCAGTCGCCGCTTTGCGCCATGTAGCGCGGGATTTCGGCGTAACGGCCTTCGTCGGACAGCGACAGCTTGCGGTATTCGAGATTGCCGCACCAGATGACGACGGCGATGAGAATTAGCACCCACCATCCGCGTGTCGCGGGCATGGCTGTAAGTGATTGCGTGGCTGCTGGTGAACTACTCAAATGGGACGGAATTATACCATCGACGGCGCCGGAACCAGACGTAAGGGAACGATCTGCACGACGTTAGCGTACGGCGAAATGTTTAGCGACGTCAAAAAGACACTGCGTCGCGACGTCTTCAAACGCAGCGTCGTCATTCGCCATAATGGTACATGTCACACCCTCGGCGAGTTGCGGATAGTGTTTGAGCGTCGAGCGGGTGTAGGCAGGGTCATAATGCATTTCGAGCAGTGCGCGCACCAGCGTATGCCACTCACCGCGGTCCGCAACCTCCTTCCACGCTGTGATTTGCTGCTGGCCATAATGCGCGGCGAGGCAATCGAGCTGTGCGCCGAGCAGCCCGGCGTCTGTTACAAAATGGCGATATTCGTCCATCAGCATGTCGACTCGCAAATTGATTGACGCGTCGAGTTGCACGCACACGCTGTCCCACATTGCGGCTATGAGCGACTGCGGCACGCGCAGATTGCCGATTTTTTTGCTTTCCGCTTCGACGAACACCGGTTTTGCCGCATCGAAACCGCGCAGCGCGGACCAGATCAGGCTGTCGAACATTTTTTGCGCGGGCTGCGGTTCACCGGGCAAATTGCCGAGCACGGAACCGCGATGTGCCGCGAGCGCTTCGAGGTCAAGCACTTGCGCGCCGCGTTGCGCCAGCGCGCGCAGAAGGCGGCTCTTGCCCGAGCCGGTGAGCCCGCACACCACGCACCACCGATAGCGCCGGGGCATGATTTCGAGGTCGGCAATCACCGCCCGCCGGTATGTTTTGTAGCCGCCTTCGAGGCGCGCCGCGCGCCAGCCGACTTGCTGCAGCACGTGCGTCATTGCGCTGCTGCGACTGCCGCCGCGCCAGCAATACACGAGCGGCCGCCAGGTGCGCGGGCGTTGTGCGAACGCAGTCTCGATATGACGCGCGATGTTGCGGCTGACGAGTGCAGCGCCGAGTTTTTTCGCATCGAACGCCGACACTTGCTTGTAAAGCGTACCGACGCGTGCCCGCTCAGCATCGTTCAGCACCGGATAATTGACGGCGCCGGGCACGTGGTCCTCCGCAAATTCAGATTCGGAGCGCGTGTCGATAATCTCGTCAAAATCGGCGAGGTGTGCTACGGTAACGAGGTCGTTATTACGCGAATCAGTGCGCAGATCAGTACGCAAATGAGCTCCAATGAATGATCCCCTCGACGTGCAAAAAATAAAGCTCACCGCATTCTCACACGGCGGCGGATGAGGCTGCAAATTACCGCCAGCGTTGCTGGGGGAATTGCTGTCGAAGATACCGCTCACGCGCGCGTATCCGGATCTGCTCGTCGGCACCGAGTCGAGCGATGATGCGGCCGTGTATCGCATCAACGCTGAGCAGGCCATCGTCGCTACAACCGATTTTTTTCTGCCAATAGTCGACGATCCTTTTGACTTTGGGCGGATTGCCGCAACCAATGCAATCTCTGATATTTATGCGATGGGCGCGCGGCCGCTGTTTGCGCTCGCGCTCGTCGGCATGCCGATCGGCAAGTTGCCGGTTGAGGCAATGCAACAAATTCTCGCGGGCGGACAATCGGTGTGCGAAGCAGCCGGCATACCGATTGCGGGCGGGCACTCGATTGATAATCCGGAACCGATATACGGGCTGGTGGCCCTGGGGCTCGTCCATCCATCGCGCGTCAAGCGGAACGACCAGGCGCGGAGCGGGGACGTGCTGATACTCGGCAAGGCATTGGGCGTCGGCATCATGAGCGCGGCGCTGAAAAAGGGCGAACTGCGCGACAAAGCCTACGAACAGATGATAGAGACCACCACGCAACTCAATACTGCCGGCATCGAGCTTGCCGAATTGCCTGGCGTGCATGCGATGACAGACGTCACCGGGTTCGGCCTCGCGGGGCATCTGCACGAAATCTGCCGCGGTTCGAAACTGCACGCTGAAATTCGCTTTGATGCGCTGCCGATATTGTCGGCGGCCAAACACCTTGCGCAGAGCGGTTATGCGACCGGTGCATCGGATCGCAACTGGACCAGCGTGGCTGCGCATGTGAACTTGCCGCAAACCATGCCCGGGTGGCATAAAACACTTCTGACCGATCCCCAGACGAGCGGCGGTCTGCTCGTCGCCTGTGACGAGGCGAGCGCGCCGCGCGTGCTCGACATATTCAGGCGGCAGGGTTTCAAGTATGCGTGCGCAATCGGCAGCCTGAGCACAGGGCCCGCGACGATTACCGTCAGTTAGCGCGATTTTTCCTGCGGCGGCGTTCGCATCACCAGCGGGCGCAAAACGGGCCACACGATGTCAAGCATCTTTGCCTGCGCGGCGGCGACCGGATGTATACCATCGGGCTGAAACATGGTGCGGTCGGTCGCGAAGCCTTGGAATAAAAACGGCACCAGCGGCACGCGCTGCGTTTTCGCGAGCATGTCGAAGATCAGGCGAAACTTTTCGCCGTAGTCGCTGCCATAGTTGGGCGGCAGATTCATTCCCACCAGCAGGACCTGGCTATTGCGCTTGCGGCATTCGGCAAGCATGGCGGCGAGATTGGCGCGGATCGTTTCAATGCGGGCGCCGCGCAGGCCGTCATTGCCGCCGAGCTCGATGATCACGACGCGCGGCCGATGCTGGTCGAGCGCGGCGGGAAGGCGCCGCCTGCCGCCTTCGGTCGTTTCGCCGCTCACGCTGGCATTGACGACCTTATAATCGGCGTTTTCGCCTGCCAGCCGCGCGCGCATGAGATCGACCCAGCTTTGGTCGCGCGCCAGGCCGTAACCCGCCGAAATGCTGTCGCCGAACACGAGAATGGTCGCGGCCCCGTGCGCCACGTGCGTTAAGCCCGCGGCGCCCAACAGTAGAAGAAAAAGGAAAGTTCGTAACATGTTTGAAAGATCCGGCGTGCCTATTGTGCGAGCGATGGGATTGTCGAAGCAAGTTGAAACCGGCGATGCGCGCCTGACCATACTCGACAATGTCACGTTTGACATCGCCGAAGGTGAAGCAGTTGCAGTACTCGGCGCTTCCGGCTCCGGCAAATCCACATTGTTAGGGCTGCTGGCGGGACTCGATACGCCGACTGCCGGTGTGGTCAGCATCGCGAACACTGATTTGTTCGAACTCGACGAAGATGGCCGCGCGGTGTTGCGCTCGCAACTGGTGGGATTTGTTTTTCAGTCATTCCAGCTGTTGCCGGCTTTGACGGCTCTCGAAAATGTCATGCTGCCACTCGAACTCGCCGGTGCGGGGGGCGCGCAGGTAACAGCGCAGGCCATGCTCGAGCGCGTCGGACTCGGCGCGCGCGTGCGCCATTATCCAAAACAACTGTCGGGCGGCGAGCAACAGCGCGTCGCCATCGCGCGCGCTTTCGTGCGGGAACCTCGCGTGTTGTTTGCCGACGAGCCCACCGGCAACCTTGATTCGGCGACCGGCGCGCAAATCATCGACCTTATGTTCGAACTCAACCGGGAACGCAATACGACGCTGGTACTCGTCACGCACGACGAAGCGATGTCGCGCCGCTGCGCACGCGCGTTAAGATTGATCGCAGGCCGCCTTTCAAATGGTGAGTGACGCATGACGCTGTTCCAGCTTAGCTCACTTGCCTTGCGCCTGTTGTGGCGCGATTGGCGCGCCGGTGAGATCACCTTGCTGGTGGCGGCGATCGTCATTGCGGTCAGTAGCCTTACTACCGTCAGCTTTTTTACGGACCGCGTGCAGCGCGCGTTAACCCAACAGTCGAACCAGTTGCTCGGCGGCGATCTCACGATCGTATCCGATCGGCCGTTTACGCCGGAGTTCGCTGAAGCAGCGCGCACACGCGGGCTTGTCGTGACGCGCGCGTTGCGATTCCCAAGTATGGCGACTGCGGGCGGCGAGAGCCTGCTGACCGACATCAAAGTGGTGACGGCAGGTTACCCGTTGCGCGGTGAAGTGCGACTCGCCGATGCATTATTCGGCCCGGAGCGCATTGCGCGGGATATACCGGCGTCCGGCACTGCGTGGGTCGACGATCGACTGTTATCACGGCTCAGTGTGAAGCCGGGGGATTCAGTAACGGTGGGCCGGTTGCACCTTCGGATCGCCGCACTCGTCACGCAGGAACCCGACAGCGTGATTGGCTTCATGAACAGCGCGCCGAAACTCATGATGAATGAAGCTGACGTGGGCGCGAGCGGATTACTCCAAGCGGGTAGCCGTGTGCGCTATCGCCTGTACATCGCCGGCGAAACCGCCGCAGTCGACGAGTACCGCAGGTGGGCACAGACCCGCATCGGCGCTGGCCAGACGATTGAAGGCATCCGTGATGCGCGCCCGGAAATTCGCTCGGCCCTTGAACGCGCCGAGCGTTTTCTGGGGCTTGCCGCACTCGTCAGCGTGATACTTTCCGCGGTGGCGATAGCGCTCGCCGCGCGGCGCTTTTTGCGCCGGCACCTCGATGGCTGCGCGGTCATGCGCTGCCTGGGCGCGCAGCAAAGGACGGTTGTGTCACTGTATCTGCTGCATTTCATTGTGCTCGGACTTGTCGCTGGAATCGCCGGCTGCCTGATCGGTTATGCAGCGCAGTTCGCACTGGCGAGCTGGCTCGGCAGTTTTCTGGCGGTCGCACTGCCGTGGCCCAGTCTGGCGCCGGCGATTTATGGATTGGCCGCAGGTGTTTTTCTCTTGCTCGGATTCGGCTTGCCGCCGCTCATTACGTTGAGTCAGGTTTCGACATTGCGCGTGCTGCGTCGCGACCTCGGTCTGCCGCGCGGGGCGGGCGTCGCAGGCTACGCACTGGGGTTTGCTGTCATTTGTGGCCTGGTCTTATTGAAAGCGCAGGACTTGCGATTGGGTGCGTACGTGCTGGGCGGCTTTGTCGCAGCGGCGGCCGTGTCGGTTATCTTGATTTTGGGGTTGCTGCGTTTGTTAGCGCAGGTTCGCGCGGGCGGCGGCGTCAGCTTCCGCTATGGCGTCGCGAACCTGCGCCGTCACGCGATGGGCAACACCATTCAAGTGGTCGCGCTTGCGCTGGGCATGATGGCGCTGTTGACGCTGACGTTGATTCGCGGCGACTTGCTGCACAGCTGGCAGGCGACCTTGAAACCCGACGCGCCGAATCGTTTCGTGGTGGGTATCCAGCCTGAGCAGGTGCAGCCGCTCAACGCGTTTTTCGCCGCGCATGCGATCGCACGGCCCGCGGTATTCCCGATGGTGCGCGGACGCCTGATCGCAATCAATGGCCACGCGATATCGTCGAATGACTATGCGGAAGACCGTGCGCGCCGATTGATCGACCGCGAATTCAACCTGTCGTGGGCGGAGCGGCCGCAGCCGGATAACCGGATAGTGGCAGGGCGCTGGTGGGATGAGGCGGCCGCCAACAGCGATCAGCTATCGGTCGAAGAAGGCATCGCCGAAACGCTCGGGCTCAAGCTCGGCGACCGCCTCACCTACGATGTAGCCGGTAGCACCTTCGACGCGACGATTACGAGCCTGCGTAAAGTCGAGTGGGACAGTTTTCGCGCGAATTTCTTTGTGGTGGCGCCGCCGCAGTTGTTGAAAGGCTTGCCGGTTTCCTACATGACGAGCTTGTTCGTCCCGTCCGCGCAGGCGGCGACGCTGAACGAACTCGTGCGCGACTTTCCGAACCTGATCGTCATCGACGTCGCGCAAATCATGGCGCAGGTACAGAAAATGATGGACCAGGTCACGAATGCCGTGCAGTTCGTGTTTCTGTTTACTCTGGCCGCCGGACTGCTTGTTCTGTATGCCGCGATTGCGAGCACGCGTGACGAGCGCGAATATGAGGCAGCGGTGATGCGCACGCTGGGCGCAAGCCGCCGCCAGATTGCGGCAACGCAGTTCGCCGAATTTTCGCTGATGGGCGCGCTGGCAGGCTTGCTCGCAGCCGCGGGCGCAAGCGTCCTCGGTTATGCGCTCGCGCTCAATGTTTTGCATGTTCCTTACTTGGCGAACCATTGGATCTGGTTGATCGGTGTCGTGGCGGGCAGTACTGGAATTGCCTTCGCGGGGATGCTCGGCGCGCGCCGCGTGCTCGCAGCACCGCCGCTGCAGTCGCTGCGCCGCATTGCGTGAAAATAAGTTAATTTTCCCACGGCGGTGGCCAAGCTCTGTCGAGCGATGCGTTATACTCTCGCCGCGGAAATCACCTGTCGAGCTTTTCACAAATCATCACATCGCTCGATTCCCTCACTCCCAGCCCCTCTCCCGGAGGGCGAGGGGAGCGTTGAGCAAAATGCGCTATCGCTTATTTTTGAAATATCAAATAATGTCCGAAACTTTTATGCTGGCGGGACTCGCGCTGCTGATACTGGCTGCGATGGTGGCGCTGCTGGTCAAGTCCGCGGCCCAGAGCCGTGCGCTGCACGAGCTGGCCGCGCGCCAGACGGAGTCGATCGAGCAGCGCCATCGCTCGATGCTCGTCGATTTGCACGACGGGCTCGTCAAGCAGGGCGATCGCCTTGCTACCGCGCTCACGGATAATTCGGAGCGCCTGCGCAACTCGACCGCCGACGAACTCAAGCAGACGCGCGACACGCTGCACAGCCTGCGGCTCGCGCTCTCGGAGAACCTGGGGCAGAGCCGCGAGGCGATGCTGGTGAAACTCACCGAAACGGCACAGCTGTTGACGGCCAAAATTGACGAACGACTCGAGCAGATCAGCGGCAAGGTCAACGAGCGTCTCGACGAAGGGTTCAAGAAAACCAACGAAACGTTCACCAACGTAATGATCCGGCTCGCAACCATCGACGAAGCGCAGAAAAAAATCGAGACCTTGACCGGCAGCGTCGTCAGCTTGCAGGAATTGCTTGGCGACAAGCGTTCGCGCGGTGCATTCGGTGAAGTGCAGCTCGAAGCGATCGTGCGCAATGCGCTGCCGGAAACCGCGTTCGAGTTTCAATACACCTTCAAACGCGGCGTACGCGCTGACTGCGTGCTCAAGCTGCCCGAGCCAACCGGGTTGATAGCGATCGACTCAAAATTTCCGCTCGAGAACTTCGAGCGGATGTTCGCCGGCGGGGCCGAGCGCATTTCCGCGGCGGCGTTCAAGCTCGATGTGCGCAAACACATCGACGACATTGCCAACAAGTATATTATTCCCGGCGAGACCAACGACGGCGCGGTGATGTTTCTGCCGGCTGAAGCGGTGTTTGCGGAAATTCACGCGCGTCACCGCGATCTCGTCGACTACGCGCAAAAGAAATGCGTGTGGCTTACGTCACCGACCACGTTGATGGCAGTGTTGACCACCGCGCAGTCCGTTATCCGCAGCGTAGAGACGCGCAAGCAGATTCACATCATCAAGGATGAATTGCATAAGCTCGGCGCCGACTTCGGCCGCTTCCAGTCGCGCATGGACAATCTTGCACGCCATATCGAGCAGGCTAAAAATGACGTCGACGACGTGCACGTCAGCAGTCGCAAAATCAGCGAGCGTTTCGCGCGCATCGAACGGGTCGAGCTCGATGCGGCCGGGCAGCCGAAGCTGCACGCGGTGGACGGCGGCGTCGAAAATCAGACTGCCTGATACGGCAGGCAATCCGGGTGGCGGGACCGATCCGGCGCTGGTGGCGCCAACGCATCATCATGCGCGGAGCCTTGGACACCGTGCTGTGGGGGCGCACACTCGAGCGCCTGCCATTTCTGGACGGTCTGACGGCAGACGAGCGCGGCCGTCTATGCGACACGGTAATCCTGTTTCTGCACGGCAAGTCGGTCCGCGGCGCCGCCGGCCTTCAACTCGACACGGAAATGCAGTTGCTGATTGCGGCGCAGGCCTGCGTTCTCATCCTCAACCTCGACATCGACTTTTATCGCGGCTGGGTCGAAGTCATCGTATATCCGAACGAATTTGTGCCAACTGCTGATTACACCGATGACGACGGTATCGTGCACGTCGACCGGCAGCCGCGGGCGGGTGAGGCATGGCTGCAGGGGCCCGTCATCCTGTCGTGGGCGGACGTGGCGCCCGCAGAAGAAGGCGTTAACGTCGTGATCCATGAATTTGCGCACAAGCTCGACATGTTGAACGGCGATGCCAACGGTTATCCGCCGCTGCACGCCGGCATGTCCCGCCAAACATGGACCGAAGTATTCAGTCTGGCTTATGGTGACTTCAGCCGGCGCGTCGAGGCAGATGAAGAAGTCAACATCGACCCTTACGCGGCGGCAAGCCCGGCGGAGTTTTTTGCCGTGTTGAGCGAGGCATTTTTCGATGCGCCGCGCACAGTGCTTGACGCTTATCCGCAGGTGTATGCGCAGCTCCGGGATTTTTACCGCCAGGACCCGGCCGCGCGTGCAGCGGCCCGTCAATTCCAGGGCGCAATCGGGTAAGCTTGGCGCCATGCTGAAGCCGTTTTCTTTTACTAATTCAAGACAGGCGTTGACCGCGGGTTTTGGCGCATTGCTGGTGCTGATCATCACGATCACGCTGCTCGGCGTCTGGCGGATTTATGCAATCAATCAGTACATCGAGACGCTGGTGCGAGAGCAGACGCTGAAGGCGGAGCTACTCACCATGCTGCTCAATGCGAGTCAGCAGCGCCAGCAGACGTTATACCGCCTGCTCGGAGCGAACGCAGACCCGGAACGCGACGCGTTGTTCAAGGAATACCGCAGTCTCGTCGAACCGTTGTTCGCGACCCGCGACCGTCTGGACGAGATCAACATGACTGTGCCGGAGCGCGCTGCGTTGAAGCAGGCGCTCGATTCCGCGACCCGCCTTGGCACGGTGCGCGACCGCGTCGTCGACTTGGTAATGCAGAAAAATGTTCCGCTCGCGACCGAGGTTCTGCTGCGGCAGGGCGTGCGGGCACACGACGAGTTTCAGTCCTCACTCAACCTCGTCGTCGACTCCAAACGCGCGGCGACGCTGGACGCGATATCACAGGCCGGCACTGCGATGCGCGATGCGTTGTGGCTGGTGGCGGTGGTGGGTATCCTGGTCCTCGCCGCCGGTGCGTGGATCGCATCGCGGGTGACACGCCGCATAGCGCGCAGCGAAAACGAATTGCATCGCGCAAAGGAACTTGCCGAAGTCACCCTGCATTCGATCGCCGACGGCGTGATTACGCTCGATGCCAACGGCCACGTCGAATTCATGAATCCGGTCGCGGAAGAATATACCGGCTGGAAAAGCGCGGCAGCGCGCGGCCAACCGCTCGATGTGGTGTACCGGGTGGTCGACGAGGAAACCGGCAAGCCGATTCCGCATCCGGGCGGGCACGAAGTCGGCGCGCGCGGTGCGCAAGAGATGACCGTTCGTCTGCTCGGCCGTAGCGGCAACGTGTGCGCAATCCGTGATTCGTCGGCGCCCATTCACGACAGCGACGATCACCTTGTCGGTTGGGTAGTCGTATTCCACGACGTGAGCCAGATCCAGGAGATGGCGCAGCAGCTCTCATGGCAGGCCAGCCATGACGCCTTGACCGGCCTGGTGAACCGCCGCGAATTCGAGCGCCGGCTGGGAGGGCTGATCGAAGCGGCGAGCAGTGACGGCAAGCAGCACGCGCTGCTGTACATGGATCTCGACAATTTCAAAACGGTGAACGATACGTGCGGCCACGCGGCCGGCGACGAGTTGCTGCTGCAATTGACGACCGTAATGCAGTCGCGCATGCGCGGGAGCGATACGCTGGCGCGGCTCGGCGGCGATGAGTTCGGCGTGCTGCTTGAGTCGTGTCCCCTCGATCAGGCAGTGCGCATTGCGAACGGCTTGCGCGAGGCGGTGCGTGACTTTCGTTTTGTGTGGCAGGCCAAGACCTTCGGCATCGGAGTCAGCGCGGGGCTGGTGACCATCGATGGCGCGGACAGCGTGGCCCGCGTGCTCGCCAACGCGGATGCGACCTGTTACGAAGCGAAGAGCCGGGGGCGCGACCGCGTCCAGGTGCATAGCCCCAAGCACAGGAAAGCAGGCGAGCAGAATGCGGATTTGCAGATGGTTTCGCAGATTAACCATGCTTTCGAGCTTGGAAACTTCAGGCTGTTCAGACAAAAGATTATTTCGCTCGGCGATGCAGGCAGTGAACCTCACTATGAAATTCTGGTACGCATGATCGATCGCGCGACTGGCAACCTGATTCCGCCGGGCGGTTTCATGGCAGCAGCCGAGCGCTATAACCTGTTATCGTCGATCGACCGCTGGGTGATCAGTTCGCTGGTTGAATTTCTGCACAATGAATGCGAAAGCGGCGCGCTCCCGCGTGAGCCGTCCGCGGCAGGTGGCGCGGTTTACGCGGTCAACCTGTCGGGCGTCAGCATCAACGATGCAAGTTTTATCGACTTCCTGCGCCAGTTGCTTAACCGCTTCAACCTGCCGCGGGGACTGCTGTGTTTTGAGGTAACCGAAACGACGGCAATTTCCAATCTCAACAAAGCAGCTCACCTGATGCACGAATTGAAAGGCATGGGCTGCTGTTTCGCGCTCGACGATTTCGGTATTGGCATGTCATCCTTCGCTTATCTCAAGTACCTCCCCGTCGATTACATCAAGATCGACGGCGTGTTCGTGCGCGACATGGCGGAAGATCCGATGGACCAGGCCATCGTCGAAGCGATCAACCGCATTGCGCACATCCTGGGTCTCAAGACCGTCGCGGAATTCGTCGAGAACGCGACCATCCTCGAGCGCCTGCGCTCGATCGGCGTCGACTACGCGCAAGGTTATTTCGTGGCGCAGCCTGAAGCATTGCTAAAAACCGCGGATGCGATTCCCGCGGCGCTCGAGTCAGCCTGAAGCGTGAGGATCACGGCTGGTCCGGCCTCGCCTGCTCGAACGCGTTCAATTCATCCGCGGTATTGATATTGCTGAACGCGGCGGGCTGATCGTCGAACATCACCTCGACGACATTGAGGGTTGCATACCAGGCGTCGATTTTGCGGCCGCCGCCCTGCAAAAAGGCGGTGAGGTGAGGCAGGACATCGCGCCGGCACAGGCAAAATACCGGATGCGGTTGGTCGCCGGTGCGCGCCACCGCAAGCTGCGCTACCTTCGTCGTCAACGCTGAATGCAGGCGCATCACCAGATCGGCCGCTAGAAAAGGCGTATCGCACGGCGCCGTCGCCACCAGCGAATGACGCGCCTCACTCAAGCCGCGTTGCAATCCGGCCAGCGGTCCGGCAAAGCCGCCAATTTCGTCGGGCACTACGCGATGGCCGAAACGCGCGTAGGTGTCGAGATTTTGGTTGGCATTGATGATGACTTCATCGACTTGCGGAGCGAAGCGCTCGAGCACCCACGCGACCATCGGTTTGCCGCGCAACTCACGCAAACCCTTGTCGACGGTGCCCATTCGGCGGCCCTGACCGCCCGCCAGAATTACCCCTGTGATTCCGGTATTCATTGGTCGGTTCATCAGTTTTTTTTGAATCGATGGTGGCCGGTGAACAGCAGGTAGTGCTTGCCGGTCGCGCGCCCGAGCATGGTGATATCGACTTTCTGCGCGACTTCGTAACCCATTTGCGTGAGCCCCGAGCGCGAAACCAGGAAGGGGATGCCCATTTGCGCGCACTTGATCACCATTTCGGAGGTGAGGCGGCCGGTGGTGTAGAAAATCTTGTCGGCGCCATCGATGCCGTCGAGCCACATCCGGCCGGCAATCGCATCGACTGCATTGTGACGTCCGACATCTTCGACAAACATCAGAATTTCAGCGCCCGCTTTTGTGTTCCCCGCGAGCGCGCAACCGTGCACTGCGCCAGCCTGCTTATAGACGGTTTCATGGCGACGCACACTGTCGATGAGTCCATAGAATGTGGCTTCGCTAAGTGTCGCATCAGCGGGAAGGCGGATCGAGTCAATTTCCTCCATCAGCGCGCCGAACACCGTGCCCTGACCGCAGCCGGTTGTAACTGTGCGTTTTTCCATGCGGCCATCGAGATCCGCGATGCCGGTGCGCGTGGTGACGGCGACCGCATCGACGTCCCA
>JANXRI010000338.1 GCA_025353085.1 Betaproteobacteria bacterium | reverse complement strand
CCACGCGAAACTGCCGCGCAAGATGCGGCACCCAGCCGTACCACGCGAGCCCGCGCTCGGCATTGCCATGAATCATCAGGATGGTGTCGGCCTTCGTCCACGGATTAGTAAAGTCGTCGACGAGGTAATGCATTTCAAGATCGGGGGCAACGCGAACGATAGGCATGGCGTAAACTTTTTTATTGAGGGGAATGTGCTTTATGCATCAATGATGGCGGCTTTGCAACCGGGGAGACCGTTGGCTTTCGCCTCTCATAACTTACCCATCCCCATCCCAACCTTTCCCTTGAAGGGGAAGGTGAGAATAGCGCGATGCGTATTAACGTAGCTGCTGGTCGTCGCGGACGATCGACATTCGACGTCGGAGCCGCGTTTCCACGGCTTGGGCAGTTCAGCAGCCAGCGGATTGCTACACGTTACTTTTAACTTTTACCCTGCGCCTCGAACGCACGAAGCTGCGGGACATTTATGCCCGCGATGCGAGCCACAAGGAAAGGACATTTTATGAACAAGCGACAAATTAGGGCTGCACCTCGATTCGCGAGCGAGGCGGCAGAGCGCAAATACGGGGAACTCACGATAGCGGAACCATGATTGACTGGGCTAAAGCCAGGCGGACGACCCTGCCAAACCTCAAGGCCACCACCGAGAGCATCGCTCCGCGCCTGCCGGTTCATTTGCTCGATCGCATCTAAACCGCAGCAAACGTCTCGCGACCTACCCTATCAGTCATTGATTAAAGTTTGGCTGGAGGAAAACGCGAAGAAGGCGGGCGAGCGCTTCCGTTTGGTTGTAAGCAAAGCGGCAGACTGCGCGCGCTGCACAAGAAGACCGGTGCACCTCTCACAGCCTTCCGGCAAGACAACGAAGCGATAAAGAAAGAGCAGATTGCGCATTGCCTGCATCGGATCGGCGGCTCTTGGTAAAAACTTCGTTGCCTCATTATGCGGTGGGCGGAGTATTTTCGGCGTCGCGCTTTGTCGCTGATTGGCCACCCCGAAGCTCATCGGGAATGCCTGTTAATGGAAGCGACATCGTTATTTTTTCGCATCTCACTCGCTGCTCTGTGCGCGCTGTATTACAATTGGCATCCCGTGTATTACACGAGGTTTATAATGACGCTTACAGTTCGACTGCCTGAAAAACTGGAACAGGAGCTCGCCGCCTATTGCACGACCCACCGCGTCAGCCGCAGTGAGGCGGTGAAGCGCGCGCTGTCAGAACTTCTCGAACCACCGGTGCAGGACCGAGACCGAACCTCTCATCCCTTTATCGGTTGCGACAAGGGAGACGGCACTGACGTTTCCGGCAACATCAATCAGCTTCTGCACGAACGATTTCGCAAGACCCGCAGATGAGAGCGGTGCTTGCTGACACCGGCTTTCTGGTTGCACTCGGCATTCAGCGTGATCCGCGCCACCAGGCAGCAAAAGCCTTCCTCGCGAAATACAAAGGCGAAATCATCGTCGCCGCGCCGGTAGTGGTCGAGTCCTGCTATTTTTTATCCGTTGCCGGCAAGATGAGATTGATGGATTGGATCGCCAAGGGCGGCGTTCGATTAGCGGAGCTACCCATAGCGGCGCACGCTGACATTGGGGTCATCATTGGACGGTTTGCCGAGCTCGAACCGGATTTCACTGATGCGGCCATCGTGTGGCTCGCACAAAAGACCGCATGCCGCGCCATCCTTACCGTGGACACACGCGACTTCGGAATTTACCGCTTCAATAATGGCAAGCGTTTCGAATTAGTGAAATGGTTTGACTAGCGCACCGTCTGCGCCCTACTCCGCCTTAATCCCCGTCGCTTTCGCCAGCTTCGTGATCTTCGCGATTTCAGTCTTGATGTATTCGCCGAATTGCTCAGGCGTGCCTGCCATCACTTCGAATCCCTGCGTGGCCAGCAGCGCGCGCACTTCAGAGTTCGCCAGCACTTTCGCAGTCTCTGCATTCATGCGGCTCACAATTGCGGGCGGCGTTCCGGCGGGCGCCAACAGCCCGAACCACGACAGCATCTCGAAATCAGGCAGCGTCTCGGCCATCGTCGGCAGTTCGGGCATCATGTTCGAGCGCTTGGGTGTAGTCACCGCGAGCCCGCGCGCGCGGCCGTTCTTGATCTGCGGCTGAATACCGGTGACGGTGGCAAACATGATGGACACCTCACCGCCGAGCAGCGCGGCGATCGCCGGGGTCGTGCCTTTGTACGGAATATGCACGATGTCGATGCCGGCCATCGTCTTCAAGAGCTCGCCGCTCAAGTGATGCGTGCTGCCGTTACCCGCCGAGGCGTAGTTGATTTGCCCGGGCCGCGCTTTTGCCAGCGCAATTAGTTCCTTGACGCTCTTCGCCGGCAGCGACGGGTGGACCGAGAGCACATAAGGTGTGGCCACTACATAAATGATCGGCGCGAAATCCTTCACGGCGTCATACGACAGCTTGGCATAGAGCGCAGGGTTCGAGCCGTGCGTCGAATTGTTCGCCATAAACAGCGTGTAGCCATCAGCCGGCGCGCGCGCCGCAAGCTCGGTACCGAGCGTGCCGCCGGCCCCTGGCCGCGCATCGATCACCAGTTGCTGGCCGAGACTTTCGGCGAGTTTGTTGCCGACTATGCGCGCGACCACGTCGGTGGCGCTACCCGGGGCTTGGGCAATGATCACGCGGATTGCTTTTGACGGATAGGTCTGAGCGAGGGCCGGTTGTGCAAACGAAATCGTCAGACCTGCCATGCAAGTCAGAGCGAATGATTGGTTTTTCATTTTTGTGTTTCCTCAGAAAACAGTTGCGCAATGTTATCCGGTTTCGGCGAGCGCTATAGTTCGTCGGATAACTCCATAAACGGCGCAACAGTTGCTCTTCCTATCGCAGCCGTTGGTCAATTTACAAAAACTGTTTAGCCGCGTTCGCAATTCCTCAGTTCAAACCGCGCAGGAGAAACGCGCGCGCGTTTTCCTGTTGTTCAGGCAGCCTGATCAATTCTTTTTTCAATCTTGTTCGCCAAGCGGCCGGTCTCGTATTCAACGTTTTAATCGCCGCGGTAAGATCGCCGCGCCGGTCTTCATATAAAACGCCGATTATTTCAGCGGCCTGTTGCCTGTCTTTGCCCGCCTTGGTTTGTTCAAACACCTGACGCCGTCCACTCACCATGAGTTT
>JANXRI010000317.1 GCA_025353085.1 Betaproteobacteria bacterium | reverse complement strand
GCATTCTCGCTGCCCCTGATGCAAGTGTCGGGGTTGCCGGTCGGGCTGCAGGTGCTGGGTTTGCCGCATCAGGACGGACGCCTGTGCGCGCTCGCGCACAGTCTCATGCGCGATTGTGGCGACGACTATTGAAGATCATATCAATGACCGGCAAATTCCAAGTGCAGAAAATTCACCTCTCCCTCGCAGAGAGGTGCGGGGGTGAGGGCGCGCTTGTCAGCTATTTATCAAGTCTTCAACAGGCATTCCTTGTCGGCTACTCAGGCTTGATGCCCGCGTTTTTGATGACGCGCGCCCACAGCGATATTTCTTCAGCCATGACCGTCCTGAAGCGTTCGGGCGTGCTGCCGGCAGCTTCCATGCCCTGAGCGGCGAGACTCGCCTGCACGTCCGGTAACGACAGCACTTTTCCGATTTCCGAATTCAGTAATTTGACGACCGCCGCCGGTATTTGCGCGGGCGCGACGATGCCGTACCACGGTGTCACTTCAAAACCGGGGAAGCCCGACTCCGCGATGGTCGGAAAATCCGGAAAAGCTTTCGCGCGCCTGGCGCCTGTGACGGCGAGTGCATTGAGGCGGTTTGCCTTGATCATCGGCAACGCTGCAGCGAGGCTCGCAAAACCGGTCTGGACTTCACCCGCCGTGAGCGCGGCGACGACTGGCGCAGCCCCTTTGTACGGCACATGCAGAAAATCGATTCCGGTGC
Organism: Betaproteobacteria bacterium; assembly: GCA_025353085.1. Taxonomy (GTDB): domain Bacteria; phylum Pseudomonadota; class Gammaproteobacteria; order Burkholderiales; family SG8-41; genus PALSA-1004. The sequence goes on along the minus strand of JANXRI010000317.1, from coordinate 2,729 downwards.
GCGCTTTCAGCAGTTCGGCGGCGAGATGCAGCGGCCCTGCAACTCCCGACGAGCCGTAGCGCAATGCGCCCGGTTTCGTTTTAGCCAGAACCACCAGATCGTTTACCGTTTTGGCGCCGGTGGACGGATGGGTGAGCAGCACATACGTGCCCGACGCGACCAACGTGACATACGAAAAATCCTTTAGCGGATCGTAGGCAAGACGCGGGTAGAGGCTCGGACTCGGCGCGATGGCCGAAGTGAGCGCCATGAACAGCGTGTAGCCGTCCGGAGTTGCGCGGGCGACGATTTCGGCCGCCAGATTGCTCGCCGCGCCGGGACGATTGTCGACAACGATGGTCTGCCCGAAGTGCTCAGTTAACTTGCGGCCGATGACGCGGGCGAGGTAGTCGGTGCCGCCGCCCGCCGGAAAGCCGTCAAGCACGCGTATCGGCCTGACCGGATAGGGCTCGGCGCCGAGCCGGGCGGGTATGAAACCGAGCACGGCGCATGACATCGCGGTTGCGATCAAGGTGAGTGGCTTCATCATTCTCCTTTGGACTTCGCATTGATTCGATCCGCCATCGGCAGGCGCTGCTCCTCGGTGCTATAAAGGTGCACGAACAACTCCTTTAGCGGGACTCCAACCCGCAAGATAAACAGCCGATGACGGCGTACGGTCAGGTCTATATATATAGCATAGCAATGCTACGACAGTAGACCTGACCCCATTATGCTCGATATTTGCGAATACGCTGTCACACTCTGAGATACGGCGACAAACGCCGCGGCACAATTGACTGGATGCATCGTGTTTTACCTTATTCGGGCGCGATGCCGGCCCCGCGCACGACCGCTGCCCATTTCCTGATTTCGGTTTGGATAAACCGTTCGAACTCGTCGGGCGTGCCGGCCGCGGGCTCGGCGCCCTGCGCGGCGAGTTTTTCCGCCATCTCGGGGTTGCGCGCAATGCGCACCAGATCGGCATTCAGGCGCTCGACGATGGCGCGCGGCGTGCCGCCCGTGCCAATGACACCAAACCAGTTCGCCACTTCAAAGCCGGGGAGTCCGGCCTCGGCAATCGTCGGCAGGTCCGGCAGCGCACCCGCGCGCTTCGCGGTCGTCACCGCGAGCATGCGCAGACGCCCCTGCTTTGCGTACGGCAGCACGGACAAAGTGCTGACGATGGTGAACGACACCTGGCCCGCAATCAGATCGGTGACCGCCGGTGTCGCGCCTTTGTAGGGAATATGCGTGACCTCGATTTTTCCCATCTGACGGAAGAGCTCGCCCGCGAGATGCGATGAAGTGCCGTTGCCGGGGGACGCGAAGTTGAGCTGGCCCGGATGCGCCCTGGCGAAAGCGATCAACTCCCGGACCGACTTCGCGGGTATCGACGGATGCACGGCAAGCACATTGGCGGCATTGGCGATCTGCGCAACCGGCGCGAACTCTTTCACGGGATCAAACGGCAGCGTTTTGAAGAGACTTGGATTGATCGTGTAGTTCGCATTGGCGAGCAGCAGCGTATAGCCGTCGGGCGGTGCTTTGGCGACCACGGCCGCGCCGAGGTTGGCGCTCGCTCCAGCGCGGTTGTCGACCACGACGGTCTGACCCAGCGCCTCCGTCAGCCGCACGCTCAGAAGGCGCGCGACAATATCGGAGCCGCCGCCTGGCGCGAATGGCACGATCATGCGAATGGCACGGTTCGGATATTGATCTCGAGGAACGGTAGCTTGCGCAATCATTCCGGCGGCCGCGGCCGACTCGCGGACGGTCGCATCCCGCACGCGGGAACCCTGCTCGCTGCTCGCGTCCAGCCCGCCTGGCGCGAACGGAACCACCATACGCACCGCACGCGACGGATACGCATCCGCCGCCCACGCGGTTCCATTCAGCGCCATCACGGCTATCAGCACGGCACCGCGCGCACTGGCTGCGGCGACCACTATTTCCGCTTCGCAGTTCGCGTCTTGCCGGACAATGGCCGCAGCCGCCGGGTGATCGGTTCCACGCTGTCGAGTTTCTCCAGGCCGTCGACCAGCGCAATGATTTCGGCGGCCGCTCTGGCACCGAGCTTCTCGCTGGTAAGCGCGCGAAATTTTTCGGTCGCGAGATCCCAGTTGAGATAGAGATGGCGCTGGTCGATGTCCTTGCCGTCGCCGTGCAGGACGGTGCCGTCATCGAGTTCGATATCCATACTAAGATCCCAGCCGTCGATACCGGCGACCTCGGCGAGATCGATCTTGGCGGTGAGCGCATTGAGGGCCGCCGCGCGCTGCAGCCGGCGCACCGTGTCAAATGTCATATTGCCCGCAATCAGAACGGCGGCAATTGCAAACGGCTTGCTGATGAGGCACTGGTCGATGGTCTGAAACGGCCCGCGGTACGGAATGCCTGCGTAGTTCATGCGCTCATGCGAGCCCTTGAGCGGGATGCCGACGCGCACTTGCCGGATATGCTTATGGTCGATGCGATGCTGTTCGCGCAGCGCGAACGCGACCGCCGCGCTGCCCTGATTGGCGCCGCCCGTGGCATAGCGCTTGAAACAGGTATCCATAATGTGAAAGTGCTTGCCGAGCCCGGCGACCGCGCCCTCTTCGCCTGCGTTGGTGCCGGAGAAGCTCTTGTTGACGCCGTGCGAGCCCTCGAAAATATTCTTGGCGCCGACCAGCCCCTGCTGCGCAAGATGGGCGGCCAGAATGCCGGCGCGCGAGCCAAACGCCTCCTGAAACGACCACTCCATCGAC
>JANXRI010000314.1 GCA_025353085.1 Betaproteobacteria bacterium | reverse complement strand
CCGGCCGGAACCTCACTGACTGCGGCGGCGGCAGGCGCTACGGGCGCAGCCTGCGCTGATGCGGCGAGGCGCAGCGTCGACGCCGGTGCAGTGAGCGTCGACGTCGTGCCGCGAGTAACGTGCAGCTTCAGTTCGCCGATTTCGAGATGCACGTCGCGGTCACCCATCTCATCAATGATCTGGATGATGCGCTGGACGTCATCATGGGTGAGTTCAGCCATCTGCGCTGCGCCCGCGCGCGTGAAGGGTCACAGCACCTTGCCCGGATTCATCAGGTTGTGAGGATCTAGCGCTTGCTTGACGATGCGCATCAGATCGAGCTCAGTCGCGCTCTTGTAATGCGCGAGCTCGCCGCGCTTGGATTGACCGATGCCGTGCTCGGCGCTGATGCTGCCGCCAAAAGTCTGCACAATATCGTGCACCAGCCGGTTAACGTCGGTCATCGTGCGCACGACGCTGTCGCTGCGTTCGCGGCCGGGCACGAAAGCATTGAAATGCAGATTGCCGTCGCCGAGATGGCCGAAACAAATAATGCGGACACCCGGGTATACCGCTTCGAGCGCCGCGCTTGCAGTCTCGATAAATTCGGGGATGCGGCTCACGGCGACCGCGATGTCGTGACGATAGACCAGGCCTTCGACCTTGGCCGCATCGGGAATCGATTCGCGCATGCGCCACAGCGCTTTGCCCTGTGCGGCGGTTTCCGCGATCGCCACATCTTTGACGAGGCCTTGTTCGATACTGGCGGTCAACACCTGCTCGACGTTGGCGCGCAATGCACTGCCGTCCTGCGCGTCGGTCAATTCCGTCAATACGTACCACGGATAAGCCGTCTCCAACGGGTCGCGCGTGCCGGGAATGCGGCGGATCACCATCTCTAGACAGTTGCGCGATATCAACTCGAACGCACTGATGGTGTCACCGCAGCGCGCGCGCAGCAGCGCAAGTAATTCGACTGCGTGCGCGGGTTCCACGATGCCCGCGAACGCCGTCACATTGCCATGCGGCCGCGGGAATAGTTTGAGAACCGCCTGCGTGATGATGCCGAGCGTGCCTTCGGCGCCAATGAACAAATGCTTGAGGTCGTAACCGGTGTTGTCCTTGCGTAAGCCGCGCAGCCCGTTCCACACGCGTCCATCGGGCAGCACCGCTTCGAGCCCGAGCACGAGATCGCGCGTATTGCCATAACGCAGCACGTTGATGCCGCCGGCATTGGTCGAAATATTGCCGCCAATTAAACAACTGCCTTCGGCACCGAGGCTCAATGGAAACAAGCGATCGACTTCAGCCGCCGCCTGCTGGATGTTGGCGAGTATGCAGCCGGCTTCGACGGTCATCGTGTTATTGAGCGCATTGACGTCGATGATCTTGTTCATGCGGCCGAGCGCAATGACGACCGCGTTGCCCGCAGTGTCGGGGGTTGCCGCGCCGCACATGCCCGTGTTGCCGCCTTGCGGCACGATCGGCGTGCGCGTTTCTGCGCACAAACAAACCACCGCCACGACTTCCGCCGTGGTGGCCGGTCGCACCACCGCGATGGCGTTGCCCTGGTAGAGATCGCGCCAGTCGGCGAGGTAGGGCGCCATATCAGACGCGGCAGTAACGACGCCGGGCGCGCCGACGATCGCGGTGAGGCGCTGTCGAAGACCGCCCGCTTCCTTGAGACGTGCGTTCATGGTCGTATCCGCTTCCGCTTAACTGCCCGCTGCACTGTGGATTTCTGGAAAGAACAAATCCTTCCATGACGCGGGTTTTTTCTTGGTCGATCCGACTTTGTTCATGAAGTCCGCGTATTTCATGGTGTTTTGCGGCACCAGTGTGTACTGCACTTGAGGATTCGATAATATTTTGTCGTACAGCCACTCGCCGGTGAGCTTGCTCTTGGTCGATTCCGCCCAGATTTGCGCGGCGGCGCGCCTGTCCTTGTTCAAAATGTCGGTCGCTTCCTGCAAAGCTGAGAACACCGCGCCATAGAGCTTGGGATTGGAGTCGCGAAATTTTTTGCTTGTCCAGATCACCGTGAAAGTATGCGGCCCCCCCATCACATCGAACGAATTGAGCATGGTGCGCACCCCCGGTTTTTCGAGCTGCTGGTATTGAAACGGCGGCACGCTGAAGACGTTATTGATTTCGCCTGCGCCTGACAGCAACGCGGCCGTCGCGTCGGGCGGCGA
>JANXRI010000292.1 GCA_025353085.1 Betaproteobacteria bacterium | reverse complement strand
TCACGCGCAATAGCCCCGTCAACGGCTCGTGCAGCGACACGCGCTTGACGCCGCGGATGCCGAGCGCGCCGCGCAGATGCGCGAGAAACAGCGGCTCGTAGGCGACGCGCTTGATCACGCTCGATTCACTCGGTGCGACCTGGCTGATATAGGACGGTATCACCGCGTGCTTGCGATGGGTGATAGCGGTCACGCGCATCGGCATGTTGTATTCCTCGAGCGCGACGTGGCCGTGCGATTCGCCGAACGGCGCTTCGGGCTCGACATATTCGGTATCTATATACCCTTCGATCACGATCTCGGCCTCCGCCGGCACCAGCAGATCGACGGTCTTCGCCTTGACCACATTAATAGGCGCGCCCGCCAATCCGCCGGCGACGTCGAACTCGTCGACGTCGATCGGCAGCTTCTGCGGCCCCATGAAGGCGACGTACGGCGGGCAACCCAGCACGATCGCGCACGGCATCGTCTTGTCGCCGCGCTTCTGATGCTTGAGATAATGCTGATAACCGCCTGCACCGCCGACGCGCGTGGCCATGCGCACCACCAGACGGTCCGGCGCTTTCAATGCCGCGCGGTAGGTGCCCATGTTCTGGACGCCGGTCTCGGGATCGCGCGTGATGACGTTGGTCGCGGTCAAGGTCGGCGCGCTGTCGAAACCCGGTGTCGAAACCGGAATCGGCAGCATGTCCAAGCCGTGGCCTTCGCCCAGCAACGCGGCGCCTTCTATCACCACTTCCTGGCATTCCGCGTTGGCGACGACGCGCGGGCGCACCGGGTGCGCGAGCGCGTGGTCCCATTTCGCCGGTATTTCCTCGACCGGCACGCCCATGCCGATACTGTAAATCGCGCGGTTCGCCGCGATTGCGCCGACGACCACCGGCATCGCATATTTACGGCCGCGCGCATTCACTATATTCGTGAACAGAAACGCCTTGCGCTGCGCTTCCTCGATGCCGCCGACGAACTGCCAGCGCACGAGCGCGTGCAGTTCCGCGTCCTTGTCGATCGGTTCGTCGATGGTCAGCAGCAGACCTTTAGCCCTCAATGCGTCGAGGTGGGAATGCAGGTCCGGGTAGCCGCGCACAGCATCTGTCATGGTCAATTTCGCCTGTAAAAACGTATGAGATAATTATGCTTGCCGGGCAAAGATTCTAACAGCGCAACAGATTCGCACGCCGCTTAATGCCCGCGCGATTCGCCGAGGAGACCGTTGAAAGCCGCATCATTCGATTACGTGCGCGCCGCATCGATTACCGAGGCGTGCGAATTGCTGCGGCAGGATGGCGGCGACGTAAAGCTGATCGCCGGCGGACAGAGTCTGACGCCGATGATGGCGATGCGTCTCACGCGGCCATCGCGTCTCGTCGACATCAACGAAATCGACGCGCTCAAATTTATCAAGCTCGACAACAACACCGCGCGCATCGGCGCGTGCACGCGGCAATGCGTGGTCGCCGCTGACAACGCACTCGCGGCGCGCGTGCCGCTGCTGCGCCGCGCGCTTGCGTGGGTCGGCCACACGCAAACGCGCAACCGCGGCACACTCGGCGGCAGTCTCGCTCACGCCGACCCCGCCGCCGAACTGCCGCTCGTCGCACAAGTGCTCGATGCGCGCCTGCAGATCCGCTCGACCAGCGGCACGCGCACGCTGCCTGCTTCCGAATTCTTTATCGGCCCGCTGACAACCGCGCTCGAAGCGCATGAGTGTCTCGAAGAAATTTACTGGCCGGTGTGGACGGAACACCGCACCGGTTGCGCGTTCACCGAAGTCAGCCGCCGGCATGGCGACTTTGCGATCATCGAAGCGTGTGCGCAAATCGCGGTGGATGCCGATGGCCGCTGCATGCGCGCGAGCTTCGGCCTGGGTGGTGGCGGCACAATACCGCTCGCGTTTCCGGCTCTTGCTGCCACTCTCATCGGCACGCAACTCGATGACGCGGTTCTCAAGGGAGTTACTCAGGACGCCGCTGCGGAACTCGATCCGGGCGGCGACCTGCATGCGAGCGCCGGCTATCGCAAACATCTCGCGGCAGTGCTCGCGACCCGCGTGTTGCGCGCCGCGTACGACGAAGCGTACGGCAAAGCATGAGCGATAAACTCTATCCGGTCGCCATCGAAGTGAATGGCACACGCCGCACACTGCAAGTCCCCGCGCGCTTGTCGCTCGTCGACTGCCTGCGTGACGAACTGCGACTCACCGGCACGCATATCGGCTGCGAGCATGGCATCTGCGGTGCGTGCTCGGTGCTGCTCGACGGCGAGCCGGTGCGCTCATGCCTGATGTTTGCGGTTCAGGCCGATGGCCACAAGGTGACTACAGTCGAAGGTCTTGCCAATACCGACGGCACGCCGGGCATATTGCAGGACAGCTTCTGCGAAAAGCATGCGCTGCAATGCGGCTACTGCACGCCGGGCATGCTGATCGCCGCGCACGCGCTGCTCGCTGAAATCAAGCAACCGACCGACGCTGAGATACGCGTAGCCATCGGCGGCAATCTGTGCCGCTGCACGGGTTATCAGCAGATCGTCGACGCGGTAAAACTTGCGGCCGCGCGACTGTCCACGCAAGCTACCGACGGGTTCAAAAATGGGTAATACGCACATGCCGCGCTACCCTCACCCTCGATTGCTCTTTTGGAGGGAGAGGGAAGACAAGCGCGCAAACGCGGGACAGAAAGCAAAGCCCCTCGCCCTCCAGAAGAGGGGTTGGGGTGAGGGAAATTTTTCGGTGCGACACCATTCTGGCGGCAGCCAATAATCATGGCTCAGGAAAAAAATCCCGGCGGTTTCCGCTACATCGGCAAGCAGCGCCGCACCAAGGAATATCCGCGCTTCGTGACCGGCCGCGGGCGATTTGTCGCCGACATCGCATTGCCGGGTATGAAGCATGTCGCGCTGGTCGCATCTCCTTATCCGAGCGCGCGCATCGTTTCGATCAACACCGCTGCGGCGCGTGCGCTGCCCGGCGTGCACTATGTGTTGACCGGCGAAGAATTTTGCGCGGCGACCGATGCGCTTGCGATTGGCGTCGATGCGCCGAAAGTCGCGCGCTACTCGCTCGCGAATGGTGTCGTTCGTTATGCAGGCGAGTGGGTCGCGGCGGTGGTCGCCGACACCCGCGCCATCGCCGAAGACGCGGTGGAACTCGTAGAAGTCGAATACGAGCCGACGCCGCATGTGATCGATCCCGAGCAGGCGATCAAGGATGGCAGCCCGCTCGTGCATCCGGCGCATGGCTCGAATATCATTCTCAAAAAACACTTCGTGTGGGGACCGGTCAACGCAGCGTTCGCCAACGCGAAACATAAGCTTGTCCTGCGTGCGATATGGGGCCGCAGCTCAACGGTGCCCATCGAAACCTTCGGCGTCGCCGCGCAATGGGATGCCGGCCAGCAGATCCTCGATATCTGGGCGTCGATTCAGATGCCGAAGTTTCCCGATCAGGCGGCGCGCGCGCTGCGCCTGCCCGGCAATGCAGTGCGCGTGCACTTCGACGTCGATGTTGGCGGCAGCTACGGCGTCAAGCGCGGCATCAAGCACACGGTCCTGGTCGGTTATCTTGCCAGGCGCCTCGGCATGCCGGTGCGCTTGATCGAAGACCGGCTCGAAAACATGCGCGGCGGCGACATGCACGGCCCCGACCGCATTTTCGATATGGAGGTCGCCTTTGATGATGACGGCACGCTGCGCGCGCTCAAAATCCGCGCGCTCGACGATGTCGGCGCATACGCGGGCCGCTCGCCGTTTCAGCTCGGCAAACCGGTCACCGCGATTTGCGGACCGTATCGGATCGCGGCGGTTGAATACGAGCCGACCGCGGTGCTGACCAACAAGACGCCCGAGGAAGCGGTGCGCGGCTTCGGCCAGGCGCCGACCAATTTCGCGATTGAACGCACGCTTGATTGCGTAGCGCGCCATCTAAAGATGGACCCGATCGAGATACGGCGCAGAAATTTGATTCGCGCCAACGAATTTCCGTATCTGATTCCAAGCGGCTCTACGTACGATTCGGGCGATTACCATGCGGTGCTCGACAAGGCGCTCAACGCCATCGACTATCCCGCGCTAGTTAAAGAACGTGATGCGGCGCGGCGTGCGGGCAAGCTCGCGGGCATCGGCATCGCCACCTGTCTCGAGCCAAACGGCGGCAACTCGGGCTTCGAGCCGCTGCTCAATCCGAAGACCGACACCACGACCTGGATGGATTCGTGCGTCGTGCGCGTCGACCTGTCGGGCGCGATCACCGGCGTGATGGGCACCTCATCGTCGGGCCAGGGACATGAGACGCTGGTATCGACTGTGATCGGTGAAGTGCTCGAGCGCGAACCCGCCGACATCCGCGTGGTGCGCGCGGATTCGTTGCAGGCGCTGCCATCGAACAGCCCGGTCGGCAGCCGCATGGCAATCATGCTCGGCGGTGCCGCGGCAGGCGCAGCGCGCAAAATTAAAGACACCCTTATCGAAATCGCCGCGCATAATTTGCAGTGCACGATCGAGTCGGTCGAATACAGCGACGGCAATGCGGCGGTGCGCGGGCATCCGGATCAGCGCATCCCGTGGGATGAATTGATCGCGATCGCGCACCGCAAGATTCACCAGATGCCGCCGGGCATCGAGCCCGGTCTGCAGGCGAAGTTCGTATGGGAAGTGCCGACCGGCGGCAAGCTGCCGGCCGCCGATAATACGATCCAGATATATCCGTGCTATTCGTTCGAAGCGCACGTCGTCTACGTCGAGATCGACCGCGACACCGCCGCGCCGGTTTTGCGCAAATATGTATGCGGCCATGATTGCGGCGTGATGATATCGCCCGACATCGTGCACGGCATGACGTACGGCGGCATCGCGCACGGCATCGGCGCCGCCCTGTATGAAAAATTCAGCTACACCGCCGACGGCCAGCTTGAAAGCGGCACGTTCATGGATTATCTGTTGCCGAGCGCAATGGAAGTGCCGACGATCACGATCGTCGATCACTGCACGCCCTCGCCGTTGACGACGTTCGGGCAAAAAGGTTCGGGCGAAGCCGGCTATCTCGGCGCCCCCGCGGCGATCGCGAATGCGATCAACGACGCACTCGCGCCGATCGATGGGCGTATTGACACTTTGCCGATCACGCACGACGCTTTGTGGCGGGTTATTCGAGGCGCCGCCTCACCGGGTGATTGAGCGATTAGGTGATTGAGTAAACCAACGACCGAAACATCCGAGATCCAAATCGCTAGAATCGCCTAATCACTTAATCACTTAATCACTTAATCACTGGCCATTTTCAATGAAATCCATCGTCGTCGACGTACACGCCCACTTCGCCCCCAAGCTTATCAGCGAGCGCTTCGATGCCAACGTCGCAAAGTTCCCCGACGTGAAGCTCGTCAAGAACGACCAAGGCATCACGTTGCAATTTCCCGGCACGCAGCCCACGCGGCCGATCATGCCGGGGCTGACTGATCTCGCGGGCCGCCAGGCGTGGATGGACAAGACCGGCATCGACCATCAGGTGATCGGCGGCTGGCTCGACAGCTTCGGCTACGAACTGCCGGCGGCGCAGGGCGCAGCATGGAGCCGTTATCTCAACGATTGCATGTGGGACCAGTTTCTCGACGAGCGGCGCTTTTCGGCGCTCGCCACCGTGCCGCTGCAGGACGGCAAGCTTGCGGCGGAAGTGCTCGGCGAAGCAATCGAGCGCGGCTTTGCCGGCGTGATGGTCGGCACGCTGCCGCGCGGGGAGCATGGCGGCAATCTCGACGATCCGTCGCTTGACCCGTTCTGGGAGACCGCGGCCAAACTCAACGCCGCTGTCGTGATGCACCCGATGTTCGTTTGCGGCGAGCCGCGCCTCGCGGATTACGACCTCGTCAATGCAATCGGCCGGCTCGTCGATTCCACGATTGCAGTGTCGCGGCTGCTTTTCTCCGGTCATTTGCTCAAGCATACCGGCATGAAATTCATGCTGTGCCATGGCGGCGCGGCATTGCCGTTCGGTCTCGGCCGTCTCGCGCGCAGTCACACGGCGCAGGGCGGCAAAGTCGCCGATCCTCGTAAAGGTTTTGCCACGATGTATTTCGATTCATGCGTGTTCGACACCGACTCGCTTGATTATCTGGTGCAGAAAGCCGGCGTCGAACGCGTGATGCTCGGCTCCGATGCGCCGTTCCCGATCGGCGATCCCGAGCCGCTTAAGGTTTTCGACGGCGCGAAATTGAGCGACGCCCAAAAGCAAATGATCCTGTGCGACACGGCGCAGAAAGTGTTTCGCCTGCGCGCCGACGCATGGACGCGGAGCTGATCATGTTTGAATCTCTAATTCAGTGGCCACAGAGGACACAGAGGAACTCGAACAGAGTCCGTCGCGCTTTTGCGCTTTATCTCTGTGAACTCTGTGCCCTCTGTGGCTGCCTGGTTTCGAGCAGTATCGTTTCAGCGCAAACCTGGCCAACCAAATCGCTGCGCGTTGTAGTGCCGTTCACCGCCGCCAGCGCGACCGACACGACAGCGCGCGTCGTCGTCGAGCGGCTGTCGACTCAATTGGGCCAGACTTTCGTCGTCGAGAACCGGCCGGGCGCCGGCGGCACGATTGGCGTGGGCGTCGTCGCCAAAGCAGAGCCCGACGGTTACACGATACTCGTGCACTCTTCTTCATTCACCGTCACGCCGTCGACCTACCCCGATACGTCGTACAACACGCAGCGCGATTTCGCCGGCGTCATCCCGCTTGCCAATCTACCGAACGTGCTCGTGATCGCGCCGTCGCGAGGCTTGCGCTCCGTTAAAGAACTCGTCGCTGCGGCGAAAGCAAAACCGGGTTCGCTTACCTATGCGTCGGCCGGCGCCGGCAGTGCCACCCAATTGAACGCGGAACGATTCCGGCTTGGCGCCGGTTTCGACGCCGTCCACATCCCGTTCAAAGGCACGCCCGAAGCGCTGACCGAAATTCTGACCGGCCGCGTCGATTATTATTTTTGCCCCGTCATCTCGGTGCTGCAGTTCATCAAGGAAGGCCGCCTGCTGGCGCTTGCCGCGGGCAGCAGCAAGCGCTCATCCGCGCTGCCGGACGTGATGACGACGCTCGAAGCGGGCATTGCTAATTCGGACTACAACTTCTGGGTCGGCATGATGGTGCCGGCGAAAACGCCGCGCGCGATCGTCGACAAGCTTTATCAACAAACGCTGAAGGCATTGCAGGCGCCGGACTTGAAAGAGCGCATGACTAAAATCGGCGCCGAGCCAATGCTGATGACGCCGCAGGAATTCGACGCTTATATAAAAATGGAAATCGGCACGAATGCGGCGCTCGTCAAAGCGGCGGGCATCAAGGTTAATTAAAGCCATTAGATATTGAACCGCCAAGGACGCGAAGGAACGTTAAAGAAAGAAAGTGAAGTCGAGCACGCCGGCGTTAAGCAATCGACACGGCGAATTGAATAAGCCATCAATTCATTTTGATATTTCCCTTCGCGTCCTTGCGGTTGAAGATTTTTTTCTTTTATGCTTTCGGAGAGAGACATGCGATTGATTAGATATTTTGCGCTCGCGGCCTGTCTGACTTCGGCGCACGCGCAAACCTATCCGACCAAGCCGATACGCTTGCTCGTACCTTTTGGCCCCGGCGGCGTCGGCGATATCACGTCGCGCGCGGTCATGCAGAGAGTGGGCGAGGCGATAAACCAGCAGATCATCATCGACAACCGGCCGAGCGCGGGCGGCATCGTCGCCACGGAGACCGTGGCCAAGTCGGAGCCCGATGGTTACACGATGATGCTGCTCAACAACACAAATGCCGTCAGCGCTGCGATGTTCAAAAAGCTGCCATACGATACCGTCAAAGATTTTTCGATGGTGACGACGATAGGCGCGTTCAGCCTTGCCGTGCTGGTGAGTCCTGATTCTCCCGCGAAAACGGTGAAGGAACTGATTGCGCTCGCGAACGCTAATCCCGGCAAGTTCAATATCGGCTCGATCAATATAGGCACGACGCAATATCTGGCCGGCGAGCTGTTGAAATCGATGGCGAATCTCGATGCCGCGACCGTCCCGTTTAACAACACCGCGGGAGTGTTGACGGCGCTGCGCGGCAACAGCGTGCAGGTGGCGATCGAGTTCCTGCCGCCCGTGCTCGGTCAGATACGCGCCAACGGCCTGCGTGCGATCGCCGTGACCTCCCTCACCCGCTTCGCGCTCCTGCCTAACGTACCGACGCTCGCTGAGAGCGGGCTGCCCGGCTATGAAGTGAATTCATGGAACGGCGTTGCGGTTCCGGCGAAAACGCCGCCGGCAATCGTGGCGCGGCTCAACAGGGAAATCCATGCGGCGGTCAATTCCCCGCCAATCAAGCAACGCTTTGCCGAGCTCGGCGTCGAGCAGAACCTGGCGACGCCCGAGGGCATGAAGAAATTGCTGATTGACGAAATCGCCAAGTGGAACGCGCTCATCGACAAGGCGAAAATTTCGCGGCTGTGACGGGGCAGTGGCGGTGCATGCCGTTTGTTCGCTACCGCACGAAGGTTGGTTGTCGCTGCTGATACATTGTAGATTATTTAACATTGTTGCCAGGAGGCGAAACCTATGGAACCGACCTTGAGTCTGCAAGTCGCGACGGCTTTGCTGGGCGTGGGAGCAACAGGCGGCTTGGTGATGGCCGGCATACGCCTTAAGGGCGCGGATCGCCCGCCCAGTTGGTTGGCGATGCTGCACGGCGTGCTCGCCGCGGCGGGATTGACCCTGGTGCTGTATGCAGCATTCACGGTTGGCATACCGACGCTTGCCCAATACGCGGTCGGGGTGCTGATCATCGCCGGCGTCGGCGGTGCTGCAATCAATCTCAGGTATCACGCAAACATGCTGCCTTTGCCCGTCTCGCTGGTCATCGGGCATGGAGTGCTTGCTGCTTCGGGTTTCGTGCTGTTGCTGATAAGCGTCATGGGACTCACTCGCGCAGGCTAGCGCCGGAATCACCCGCCAAGACGACGCGCGAGGACGGCAGGGCGGTCGCTCCCTCGCTATGTTGTTTTAGACTTTGTCTTCACGGCGATCCATGAGATCGTATGCCGCCTGAAATCCGCTCGACTGTTTCGCTTTATTCCGCAGCCATACGCAATCGATGAAGTCCATCCTCGCTCCCGATCCCAATCCCCTTAAGCCGCAATACAAGCTGCCGCCAGGCGCGTGTGACGCGCATTGCCACGTGTTCGGACCCGCAGCGAAATTTCCTTACGCGCCGAACCGCAGCTACACGCCACCCGACGCCGGCAAAGAAAAGCTCGCAGCGCTGCATAAATTTCTCGGCTTCTCGCGCGCGGTGCTGGTGCAGGCGAGCTGTCACGGCACTGACAACAGCGCGATGCTCGATGCGATCGCGACATCGAACGACACGATCCGCGGCGTCGCGATGGTCGGGGGTGATGTGAGCGACGCCGAGCTCGAGCGACTGCACGCTAATGGCGTGCGCGGCACGCGCTTCAATTTCGTCGCGCATTTGGGCGGTGCGCCAGATCTTAAAGTCGTCGAAAGTGTGGCGGCGCGCGTCGCAACCCTCGGTTGGCATTTGCAATTGCATCTCGACGCCGAAGACATATTGACTTATCGCGGTTTTTTGAATCGCCTGCGCGTGCCGTTCATCATCGACCATATGGGACGCGTGCAGGCGCAGCACGGGCTCGACCAGCAACCGTTCAAATTGCTGCTCGATCTGATGCGAAATCCTCTCGCGTGGATTAAGGTGAGCGGGCCTGAACGCATTTCAGCGCAGGGCGAGCCGTACCACGACGCGATTCCGTTCGCGCGAACATTGATCGAGGCGGCGCCCGAGCGCATTTTGTGGGGCACGGATTTTCCGCATCCGAATGTAAAAGAAATGCCAAACGACGGCGCGCTCGTCGATTTATTCCCGCTGATGTGCGCCGATGAAGCACTACGCCGCCAAATCCTGATCGACAATCCCACGAAGCTTTATTGGTCTTAGACTGGAATAGTTTCGCCTCGCCACCTGTTTACAGCGAAGCAGATTGCTCATACCGCTTGTACCTTCACACCTTTACGGAGAACACCATGCATAAACTGACATTCGGATTGCTATGTGGCGCGCTCGCGCTCGCCTCGAGCGTTGCCAACGCGCAAACCAATATGCGCGTTCGCGGCACCGTCACCGCTTTTGACGGCAAAGTGGTCTCGGTCAAATCGGTTGACGGCAAGGAACTCAGGCTTCAGTTTCCGGAAAGCGGCGTGGTCGCCGCGGCCAAGGCGATTACGCTCGCCGAACTCAAGCCCGGCGATTTCGTCGGCGTCACGTCGATCCGCAAGGAAGGCGTGTTGACGGCGCGCGAAGTCCACGTGCTTCCGCGTACCGCGGCCGAAGGCCATACGCCCTGGGACCTTGGACCGGAATCGAGCATGACCAACGCGAATATTGCCAAGTCGGTCAAGTCCACGAGTGGTCATGAACTCACGCTCGAATACAAAGGCGGCTCACAGACGATCCAGGTTCCGGACGGCACGCCCATCGTTACGACCGTGCCCGCCGATCGCGCATCGCTGAAGCCGGGCACTTATATATTCACGACCGCGCAGGTGGCAGCGGACGGCACCATGACCACGCAGCGTATCCAGGCCGCGAAAGACGGCGTCAAGCCACCGCAGTAAGCGGGTAAGGCTCAAATAAAAAGTCCGGGTTGCCGCCGGGCTTTTTTTTCGCGCGCCAGCCGCTCACATCAAGGCTGCGGTATTTTCATCAGACCTTGTCGCACTACGTTGGCGCCGGACGATGCAGGCATTCATTCCGGCTTGATGCCGATTTCCTTGAAAATCTTCGCCCAGTTCGCCATGTCGGCGACGACGAGCGCAGTGTATTGCTCCGGTGTGCTGCCGACCGGTTCGAACCCGAGATCGATCAGCTTCGCGCGAACGTCCGGCAACTGCAGCACGCGCAAAAATTCCGCGTTGAGTTTGTCGATGACAGGGCGCGGCGTCTGCGGCGGCGCGAGAATGCCATAGGCGCCTTCGAGCGCATAACCCGGCAACGTTTCCGCGATCGTCGGCACGTCCGGCAGACTCGACACGCGCCTCGTGCTGGTTACGCCGAGCGCGCGCAGGCGCTGGCTTCGGATATGCGGAATCGCCGGGCCCGGCGCGGTAAACAGCATCTGCACTTGTCCGCCGACAACCGCAGTGGTCGAATCCCCGGCGCCTTTGTACGGGACGAGCGTCAAATCGATGCCCGCCATGCGCTTGAACAAAATGACCGACAGATAACCGCTGGTGCCGATGCCCGAGCTCGCGCAGTTAAGGCCGCCGGGTTTGGCTTTTGCCATGCTGATGAGTTCGGCCACGCTTTTCGCGGGCACGCTTGCATGCACGACCAGCACGGTCGGCGCGTTGGCAAGATGCGTAACGCGCGAAAAATCCTTGAGCGTGTCATACGGCAGCTTGGCATACAACAGCGGGTTGTACGAATAGCCCGGCGCGACGGTGAGTATCGTGTAGCCGTCGGGCGGCGCTTGTGCGACGATTTCCGAACCGATGATGCCGCCCGCGCCGGAGCGGTTGTCGATCACGACCTGCTGCCCCCAGTGCTCGGACATCTTCTGCGCGAACATGCGCGCGAGCACGTCGCTGCCGCCACCGGCTGACGAGGGGACAACGAAACGTATCGGCTTGGCCGGATAATTTTGCGCGGCCGCGGCTGGCGCGAATACGCACAGCGCGAGCGCCACCAGCGGCACGCTGTCCAGATGTCTCATATGTTTTTTTCTTCTAGAAAATTGAGCACCGCGTGATTGAATTCCGCCGCGCGCGTCTTCGACAGCGAATGCCCGCCGCCGTGCAAAATTAAAAGGTGCGAGCCGGGTATGGCACGCGAAATCGCTTCAGCGTGATAGCTCGGCGTAATGTAGTCGTTGTCGCCCGCGATGATCAGCGTTGGCGCCACGATGCGCGCGAGCCCCTCGCGGCGGTCGAATGCGAGCAGCGCGTCGATGCGCCCGATCGATGCTGCCACCGGCGCGGACTTCGTTGGCGCGCGCTTTTGCTCTTCCAATATCTCGGCGTCGTGGGCATTGACGTAATCGGGCGGATAGAGAAACAATGGATGGAACATCGCGTGCAGTTCGGGGCCGCATAATTCGTACATGCGGCGCCGCGCTTCAAAGAGACGGCGGAACCACGGGTCGCAATGCGTCCATGTACTGACGAGCACGAGGCGTGCGACGCGCTCGGGATGCTCGATCGCGAGCGTTTGGCCAATCGCGCCGCCGGTCGACAAGCCGACGATGTGCGCGTGTTCGATCTTCAGCGCATCCATGAGTGCCAGCAGTTCGCGCGCCATCTGGTCGACGGAGAATTCGCGCTGCTGATGGTCGCTCCCGCCGGTGCCACGCTGATCGTAGGTGATGACCCGATAGCGCGCGGCAAACTCCGCAATCTGCGGCTGCCAGTAACGCGCAACCCCGTTGAGGCCGCTTACCAGTATCAGCGGATGGCCTTCGCCGGTGACTTCGTAATGGATTTCGCCGTCGGCGATTGCAATCCGTGGCATGCCGGACTCCTCATTAAATTTGTGCAGTTCATCGCATTTTACCGGCGAATTTACGCGCTGCGTTTCGCTGCGCGTTCCTGTTGCGGGAATGTTGAATGTTGTATGCTTCGAAGTGAAGCGGACAACCGATTGCACACGAACGCCGCTCAAACCGATTCCATTAACTCCCGGAGGAATTTCATGGTCAGTAAAAACACTATCGTCATCGCAGCCGCGCTCGCCTGTTTGCCGGGCGCCGTGGCCGCGCAACAATCGTACGTAACGCAGCGCTCGATTTCGTACGAGGCCGCGCATGAAGCATCCGTCGTTGCATTGGACACCTGCCGCAAGAACGGCTTCAAAGTCACGGTGACCGTGGTCGATGCGGCTGGCGGCACCAAGATCGTGCTGCACGACGACGGCGCGCGTCCGCACACAATCGAAAACAGCATGCGCAAAGCGTATACGTCACTCACGTCGGGCCGCACGTCCGGCGAATACGGCAAAGCGAATATCGCCAACCCGCAAAGCGTCGGTGCGCTGCATCTTGATCGCATCACGACGCTGGAAGGCGCGCTGCCCATCATGTCCAACAAGGAAGTCATCGGCGCGATCGGCGTATCAGGCGCGCCCGGCGGTGACAAGGACGCGGTGTGCGCGCAGGCCGGCATCGACCGCATTTCGAAAGGGCTCAACTAGGTTTTTTGTAGCGCGAGGCGCCCCGCCTGCATTCAAACCAGGCAGGCGGGGCGCTGCGCGCTACATTCGTAAACGGACAACGCGGCCGGGAATTAAAATCCTGCCGCGTTTTTTTATTTCGCCGCATCCGCCATCGCAAGCAACTACAACTGCATTGAGCCGCAGATACACGCAGATCTACGCAGATGTTTATCGATATTCAGCAATGAGCGACTCCAGGAATAAGATTTGAAAGATCTAAATCTGCGTGTATCTGCGGCTATATTTTGTGCGTCTTGAGGATTTAAAACCTGCCGCCCAAGCGTTGCGCAAGCCAGTCGGCCACGAGATTCGAGCCGACCTGCCGGTTATCCTCCTGGCAATGATCGCTGCCGCCGTCGAGCGTAGTTAAAACTTTCAAGGTTTTGTCCTGCGAGCCGCAGGCGTCATACAGTCTCTGTGCGAATTCGAGCGGCACGATGTTGTCGTTCTCGCCGTGGATGCAATAAAACGGGCAGCGCATTTTTTCAGCGACGCCGGCGAGCCGGTAATTTTCCAGCTTCTTCATGCACGCATCCATGTCTGGCATGCCGAGCACCCACGGCAACTGAAACGACGGCGCGGATAGTTTGGTGCCACCGGT
>JANXRI010000088.1 GCA_025353085.1 Betaproteobacteria bacterium | reverse complement strand
TTCCAAACCATGCGTTGGGCAACGCATTCAAAACGGCGGCGCAGGTTGTTGCCAGCAAGGCGGGCGTCGCGGTCGTCAAGATCACGCACAACGGTTACGACACGCACAGCGGCCAACCGGGCACCCAACAGCGCTTGCTTAGAGAGCTCGCGGAAGGCCTGACCGCCATGCGCACCGCACTGCAGGAAATCGAGCGCTGGAATTCTGCGCTGATGATGACCTACTGCGAATTCGGCCGTCGCCCGAAGGAGAATCAGAGCGCCGGCACCGATCATGGCACGGCCAACGCGCATTTCATGTTGGGCGGCCGCGTCAACGGCGGACTGTACGGTTCGACGCCGGCACTCAACCGGCTGGATATCAATGGCAATCTGCCGTTTACGATCGATTTTCGCGACCTTTATGCGACGGCCCTCGAGCGCTGGTGGGGCGTGAATTCCAGCGTTGCGTTGAACGGCCGATTCCGGCCGGTCGAGGTATTGAAAGCCTAGCCGCGCGTGCGTGGTTTGTTGGGGTGGACAATCGCCACTTGCGATGCTGACGGCGCTGGCCGCTGCAGCGCCGGCGCCGCCCGCACAGCCCGCACAGCCTCCACAGGTCCGGCGGCGCCGCCTACAAACATCGTGAAGTTGTCGTCAACGCGGTTAAAGAACGGGTTATTTACGACCCGCCGCAGGCGCGAGCGCTGGTTTTAAACCTGCGCAACCCTCAGGCTACGATGCCATGAGCATGGTATTTTCTCTCTGAAAACGGCTTTTTTACGTCAGATGTAGGCCGCAGACCCCTGATTTCATATATCATTACCCCCGAGCGAGGTGCCGCGAGTTCGGCTGGACGCGGAGTGTTGGCTCAAGTGTGAATACCAAATCGAAAGACACACCCCATGCTTGCAACTAGGATTCGCCAAAAAGACGGGATTTTTTATTTCGCCAGTTGTCCGGCAAAAGAAATCCTCAACAAGGTCCGCTTCATCAGCCGCTATTACGGCGAAGATGAGCAGATTGCTGCACAGACCGTGCCGCAAAACGACGAGATCGCACAATTCATCGCGCGCATCGAGCGCAATGACGCCGCGTTTCAGCGCGTCGTGTCCCGTGCCAAGGTCAGGTCGCTCAAAAATTTCTATGAAATGGCGGTCACCCAGCCGCCCATCCCGGGCACCGTCCTGCTGTTCACGAGCGACAAACTCAGCTTTCGCGCACTCGAAGGACAAGACAACGTCGGCCACTTGCAGGAGCCGACCTCCAAGTACTTGATCATCGACGGCCAGCACCGGTTAGCGGCGCTGCGGTTTTTTCTGTCCGAACACCCCGAAGAGGCCAAGGGCATCGATGTGCCGTGCATTATTTTCGACGCGCGCAGTGAAGACTTTGCGGCGGAAATGTTCGTCATCATCAATTCGACGCCGACCCGCATCAACAAAAGCCATCTGGTCGATCTTTACGAGCGCGTGTCGTGGGCTGATCCCGATCGGCGCTTTGCCGCGCGACTGGTCGACAGCCTTTACAGCGAATCGGACAGTCCGTTGCGCTATCGCATCAACCGCCTCGGCGGCCGCAGCCTCAAAGACAAGTGGATATTGCAGGCTGAGTTGTTCAACGAGCTTTACCGCTGGGTGCGCACGGAGTGGAAAAAAATAAAGCTCGCCACCAACAGCTATCGGGAAGCCGAAAAATATTACGAAATCGTGCGCGATTTCCTGAAAGCGGCACAACGCGTCTGGGGCGACACCTGGGCTAATGACAGTTATATGGTCACGAAGCCGGTCACTCTGAAAGCGCTGATTCGTGTGTGCGCCGATCTGGCCCGCGAAGATGGCGATCCGGTCGACGGACGAGTCAAGCGCTGGGAAGACCGCTTAAGCGCGTGGGCCGATCAGCAGAAGGCATTCAAAGTCGATGGCTTTTACGAGCGCTTCCCTGCCAAGGGCGAAGTCGAGCGCGTAGCGCGCATCCATCGCGATCTCGCGAAGTTTGCGAACATCGAAGTCAAGATTCCGGTGAAGGCGACGGGCAAGTAATTCCCGTTTTGCCTCCGTGTACCCGCCTCATGAGTGCAATGCGGGGCGCGGCAAATCCCCCTGGTTGAGCAGCAAGTGCTGATGCCGATCAGTCGCTGCCGGTTTGCCATCTAAACGGCGAGACGATACGCCTCACCCATGCATCGCTGATTGCTCAGCGGACGAGGACGGCAACGGTCGGCGGGTTTGTGCCGGATGGCGAGAGCGTAAAAAGTTTTGGCCGATGAATGTTCCGACCCCCGTGTCGTAAGCCCAAAAAAAGCGCGGGCCGCGAGCCGGTTGCCGTGAACAGGCAGATCAATTTTCTCATCCCGCACGATCGCAACTTTGTATCAGCAGGGGAATTGGTGTCTAACGCGATTGATGAATGCGCCACACTGTCATCGCTACATGATCGCGTCGCTCGCGCAGCAATGGGCGATGCCACTGAAGCCAAACTTCTTTGGAAGCCAAAAATAACCTTACAGTATCTCGAAGTAGTCTTACGTGAGGCTTACATTTTGGGAGTTTACTTAATTCTTTTTTTGATGCCAGTTGCATAGACAAATCCCGTTGCTTTTTAGTGCCGTATTGCCTATTCTTCAAGGCGGATGGCAAGAGTATCCACGCACGAAACGTGCACAAGCGCAATTAAATCAAGGTTCTTGCTCGTCATCAAAACAATTCGGAGGATTTAGTCATGCGAAACAATTTTACTTTTGGCGCGTTGCTCGCGGCATCCATACTTGCAGGCTGTGGCGGTGGTGGCGGTAGCTCGGGCCCGGCAACTCCAGGCGTCGGGAATCTTGGGGCTCACTTTGTGAATGACATACCGATCAATAACTATACGGCGACGAACACCGCTTCATTCGACCTTTCGTGGGTCGATACGGCAACCCACAAGGTTTACTTTACGGACCGTGACAACGCGGCGGTCGACGAGATTAGCAATATTGGCGGCGTCAATACCCTGACGGCGATCATCAGCAGTGGCGCGGGCACCTTCGCCGGTTGCCGCGGC
>JANXRI010000250.1 GCA_025353085.1 Betaproteobacteria bacterium | reverse complement strand
CCGGCGGGTGGCGCGGCGGTGGCCGGCGCATCGAGCGGTGCATCAAGCGCGACTGGCGCATCCAGCGCACGGAGGGCGACGAATAGCGCACGCACGGTATCGGGATGCTGGTAGGGACTGCCGGCGCTGAACGCTTTGCCCGTATGCGGGTCGGTACCGTCGGCCAGTTGTTGCAGGATTTTCAAGGCGGCTGTTTTTTCCATGCGGATCTCCTGGTGGGTTGAGCCCGTGATGGATGCATCCGGCGGGCTGTAACGATACTGTATGCATATACAGTATAGGAGCAGTAACGCGCGCGGTGCAAGCAGGTGTACAAAGAAAAATTGCGGGCGCTTTTCGAAAAATCGCTGCGTCCGCAATTTGCTGTGGTTAGGTGGTGCGCGGTTACCAGATTTAGTGGTAGCGGGTACTAAATCAACGTAGTGGCATAATCGATACAACTAAAAACTGGAGGAGATTTCATGGTGATCCGCAGCCGTTTATTAGCGGTAGCACTGCTCACACTGATCGCAACGACCGGTGCGCGCGCCGAAGTCAGCGAAGTCACTATCGCGCAACAATATGGCGTGAGCTTTCTGCCGCTCATGTGGCTGGAGCACACCAGGCTGATAGAAAAACACGCGAAGGCCATGGGCCTGGGCGACATCAAAACCAACTGGCCAAAGCTGGCCGGCCCGGCTGCGATCAACGATGGCCTGTTGTCGGGCGCGGTGCAATTCAGTGCGGTCGGCGCGCCTTCGCTGATCACGCTGTGGGGCAAAACCAAGGGCAATATCGGTGTGATGGGCGTGTCGGCCGTCACGACGTATCCGCTGTACTTGAACGTGCGCAATCCGAACGTGAAGTCGGTTAAAGACTTCACCGACAAAGACAAGATTGCGGTGCCCGCAGTCAAAGTGTCGACGCAGGCGATCATGCTGCAAATGGCCGCCGAAAAAGTTTTTGGCGAAGGCAATCAGTACAAGCTCGACCCGTTCACCGTCACCCTGTCCCATCCCGATGGCATGGCAGCCTTGATGTCGAATACCGGCGGCGTCAATGCGCACTTCACGTCTTCGCCTTTTCACGAGCAGGAATTGAAAATCCCCGGCGTGCGGACGCTGACTACGTCGTACGAAATACTGGGTGGCCGTGCCACCGCACTGGTGGTGGTGGCGACGAGCAAGTTCCGCGAAGCAAATCCTAAAATGTACGGCGCGTTCTTCGTCGCGCTCAAAGAAGCGATCGACACCATTAACCGCGACAAGAAAGCCGCTGCCCAGCGCTACCTCGAATGGGCCAACGATAAAAAGTCGACGCTCGACGATGTGTATGCGGCGATTTCGAATCCTGATTATGCGTATACGATGACGCCGGAAAAAGTTTTCAAGACTGCCGAGTTCATGGGCAAGATTGGCTCGATCAAAGATGTACCGAAAACATGGCAGGACATGTTTTTCCCTGAAGTGCACAGCTTGCCGGGGAACTAATGGCCCGTCGCAACGCGGATGTTCTGCGCATCGGTTCGGGCGCTGGTTTTGCCGGCGACCGGCTGGAGCCGGCGGTAATTCTCGCGGAGCGCGGCGGCCTGCAATACCTGGGGCTCGAATGTCTCGCCGAGCGGACGATCGCGCTGGCGCAATTGCGCAAGTTGAAAGAGCCGGGCGAAGGCTATGACGTGCTGTTGGCGCGGCGCATGGAATTACTGCTGCCGGTGATCAAGAAAAAAGGCGTGCGCCTGATCACCAACATGGGCGCGGCGAATCCGGTGGCGGCGGCCGACTTGATCGTCGAAATCGCCAGGCGCCGCCAGCTCGATATCAAAGTCGCAGCGGTCACCGGCGACGACGTGTTGAAGTTAATGCGGCCGACCGATCGCGTGCTCGAAACCGGCGGGCCGCTGTCCGCGTATCAGTGGCTCGTTTCTGCGAATGCGTATCTCGGCGTCGACGCGTTGCTGCCTGCACTCGCGACCGGCGCGGACATCATCATCACCGGCCGCGTCGCCGATCCGTCGCTGTTTCTGGCGCCGGCCGCGTACGAGTTTGGCTGGCAACCCGACGATCTCGACCGCATGGCGCGCGGCACCGTGATGGGGCATCTGCTCGAATGCGCGGGCCAGATCACCGGCGGCTACTGCGCTGATCCGGGGCGCAAAGACATTCCGGATTTTGCCCACATCGGGTTTCCGTATGCGGACATCGACAGCGACGGCAACTGCGTAATCGGCAAGCCTGCTGATACCGGTGGAGCCATCAACCTGATCACGGCGAAAGAACAATTGCTCTATGAGGTAACCGATCCGCGCGCGTACGTAACGCCTGACATCACCGCTGATTTCACGACAGTGCGGCTTAAACAGGCGGGCGCTAATCGGGTCGCGGTATCCGGCGCAACCGGCAAGGCGCGCTCGCCGACTCTCAAAGTCAGCATCGGCTATCACGCGGGGTATGTCGGCGAAGGAGAGATCAGCTATGCGGGCGCAAATGCATTGAAGCGAGCACAGCTTGCCGGCGCAGTCGTGCAGGCGCGGCTCAAAGGCGCGTTTAAGGAAATGCGCGTCGACTACATCGGCAGCACGTCGCTGCACGGTAAATCGTACGATGACGCAGCGCGTCCGTACGAAGTGCGCCTGCGCGTTGCGGCACGCGCGGCGACGCGCGAAAAGGCGGCGCTCGTCGGCGAAGAGGTCGAGGCGCTGTGGACCAACGGGCCGGGCGGTGGCGGCGGCGCGCGCAAGTACGTGCGCGAGCAGGTCGGCGTGATTTCCGGCCTGATCGCGCGCGAGAAAATAAAATCCGAAGTGACAGTGCGGGAGTGGCGGCGTGAAAAAGAAACTGTATGACTTAGCCCACTGTCGCGCCGGCGACAAGGGCAACACGTCGATCCTGTCGCTGATCGCCTATCGCGATAAAGATTATGCATTGCTGTGCGAGAAGGTCACTGTGCAGGCGGTGAAACGCCATCTCGCCCACATCATCAAAGGCAAAGTTGTCCGTCACGAAGTGTCGAACGTCGGCGCACTACAGTTTGTTTGTGAGCAGTCGTTGGGCGGCGGCGTCACTACTTCGCTCGCGATGGACGCGCACGGGAAAAGTCTCTCCTATGCG
Source organism: Betaproteobacteria bacterium (assembly GCA_025353085.1). GTDB lineage: Bacteria > Pseudomonadota > Gammaproteobacteria > Burkholderiales > SG8-41 > PALSA-1004. The sequence goes on along the minus strand of JANXRI010000250.1, from coordinate 64 downwards.
CTGCTCGAAATTGAAATTGAAATTTAGAACGCGTCTGAAAACGCAAATTTTGCCGGCGCATCTT
>JANXRI010000087.1 GCA_025353085.1 Betaproteobacteria bacterium | reverse complement strand
CGCAATTTCGCGGCCGATGATGATCAATACGACGATCGCATCGACGCGGCCGAGCTGCAGCAGCACGATCAACGCCGCCGCAACCATCAACTTGTCGGCTACCGGGTCGAGAAACGCGCCGAATGCCGAAGTCTGATTGAGTCTCCTTGCGAGCCAGCCGTCAAACCAGTCGGTGACCGCGGCCGCGGTGAAAATAATCGTCGCGACGAGGTTCTGGTTCGGGAGCGATACCCAGCTTTTTTCGAAATAGAAAATACCGACGAACAACGGAATCAGCACGATGCGCAGCCACGTCAGCAAATTGGGAATGTTGAACGGCATGTCAGTGGAGTTTTTCGTAGATGCGCACCGCGAGCTCGCGGCTGATGCCTTCGACCTGCGCGAGTTCGTCAACACTGGCGGACATCAGACCTTTGAGTCCGCCGAAGCGCGACAGCAGACTTTGGCGGCGCTTGGCGCCGATGCCGGCAATGCTTTCGAGCGTCGACGTGTTGCGCGTCTTGCCGCGCCGCGCGCGATGCCCCTGAATGGCGAAGCGATGCGCTTCGTCGCGTATCTGCTGGATCAAGTGCAGCGCCGGATGTTCACCGGGCAATTGTAGCGGGTTTGCGCGGCCCGGAATGATCAGTTGCTCGAGCCCGGGCTTACGCCCTTCGCCCTTGGCGACACCGATCAGTTGCATGTCGGATAACCCGAGCTCGGCGAACACTTCGCAAGCCACGCCTAGCTGACCTTTGCCGCCGTCGATCAGCACGAGATCGGGCATTATCCCCTCCCCGGCGACAACGCGCCGGTAGCGCCGCGTCAACACATCGCGCATGGCAGCGTAGTCGTCGCCCGGCTCGATGCCCGAAATATTGAAACGTCGATATTCGCCTTTTTGCATCGCTGCGCGATCGTAGACTACGCACGAAGCCACGGTCGCCTCGCCCATCGTATGACTGACGTCGAAGCATTCAATGCGCCGGATCGACTCACTCGAACCAAGCGCCTGCTGTAATGCCGTAAGACGCGCTTCCTGACTCGCCAGCAGATTTAGTTGCTGCTGTGCGCCGAGTTGCGCGTTTTTAGTCGCCATCTCGAGCCACGCGCGCCGCTCGCCGCCCGGATTTACCACGAGTTGCACTTTGTGGCCGGATAAATCCGTCAGGAACTGCGCAAGCTCGACGTCGCCGAGCGGGCTGCCGATCACGATCAGCGGCGGCGCGCCGCCGTTCGCGTAATGCTGGCTCATAAAAGCCTCGACGACCTGCGATGCATCATGGCCGGCCGCATTGCGCGGAAAGAAATTCTTGTCGCCAAGATGATGCCCGCCGCGAATCATCACGAGATTCACGCAGACGATTTCGCCTTCAGCGGCGCCTGCGATGATGTCGGCATCCCGGGCGACGTTGCTGCTGACGAACTGCTTTTCGCGCACGCGGCGCAACGCCCCGATCTGATCACGAAAAATCCCCGCCTGCTCGTAGTTCTGCGCTTCCGCGGCCGCTTCCATTCGGGAGATCAATCGTTCCATTGCCTCATCGTCTTTACCGCGTAAAAACAGCTCTGCGCTTTTGACATCATCCGCGTAATCCGCCGCATTGATGTGCCCGACGCACGGCGCGGTGCAGCGCCGGATCTGATGCAGCAGGCAGGGCCGTGAACGGTTCTCGTAAACGTTGTCGGCACAGGTACGAAGCCTGAATACCTTTTGCAAGAGTTGCATGCTTTCGCGCACCGCGCCCGCATTCGGAAACGGGCCAAAATAGCGGTTACGCGCATCGAGACTGCCGCGGTGAAACGCGAGACGCGGATATTCATGCCGCGTCAGCGTCAGATAGGGATACGATTTATCGTCCCTGAACAAAATGTTGTAGCGCGGCGCCAGCGCCTTGATGAGATTACTCTCGAGCAGCAACGCCTCTGATTCGGAGCGTGTCACTGTGGTTTCGAGCGAGTGAACTTGCGCCAGCATCAGGCGGATGCGCGGCGACAACCCCGACTGTTTTTGAAAATACGACGAGACGCGCTTCTTGAGATCTCCCGCTTTACCGACGTAGAGCGCATCGCCAGCAGCGCCCAGCATGCGATAAACACCGGGCCGGTGCGGCAGATTTGCTATGACTTCGTGCGGATCAAACACGCTGCAGGGTGTTGGAGGCTAATTCGTAGTCAAGCAGCCATGGGGGTCTGGAATAGACCGCCGCAATGCTGCCGCCAAGCGGGATGGTCAAGCGATATAGGTGCAGGTGGCGTAGCGCCAGCGCGTTGTGCGGGCGTTGTCCCATCAAGC
>JANXRI010000240.1 GCA_025353085.1 Betaproteobacteria bacterium | reverse complement strand
GTGGATCGTTGGCCTCGAGAAGCAGGGCGCGCAATGTTTCATCGCAGGTGCAGGCGGCGCCGCTCATCTCGCCGGTGTCGTCGCGTCGAAAACAACGTTGCCCGTGCTCGGGGTGCCGATGCCCTCCAAACATTTGCAGGGTCTCGATTCATTGTTGTCGATCGTGCAAATGCCGAAGGGCATTCCGGTCGCAACGTTCGCGATCGGCGATGCCGGTGCGGCTAACGCGGGCCTGTTTGCCATTGCGATGCTCGCTTTGAACGATGCCGCGCTTGCAAAGAGGCTGACCGAATTCCGCGCCAAACAAGCCGCTGCGGTGCAGGCGGTCAAGCTGCCTGAACTGTCCTGATTTATTTTCATTAGATAGAGCCCGACTATGAGCAACGCCACGCTGTTTGAATCGAACCTCAAAAGCCTCAAGTTCCTGCACCGCGGCAAGGTGCGCGACATCTACGCTGTCGGCGACGATAAGTTGCTCGTGATCCAGAGCGATCGTTTATCGGCTTTCGACGTAATTCTACCCGATCCGATTCCGGGCAAAGGCGAAGTGCTGACCGCGATGTCGAATTACTGGTTCAGGAAATTGGGCCATGTGATTCCAAATCATCTAACGGGTATCGCGCCGGAAACCGTGGTGGCCGCGGACGAGCGCGGGGAGGTCGCCGGCCGCGCAATGGTCGTGCGCAAATTCGAGCCCTTGATGATCGAAGCGGTCGTGCGCGGTTACATCATCGGTTCCGGCTGGAAAGATTATCTAAAGACCGGCATGGTTTGCGGCATCAAACTGCCGGCTGGCCTTAAGGAAGCCGAAAAACTGCCCGAGATAATTTTTACGCCGGCCACCAAGGCGCCGGCCGGGGAGCACGACGAAAACATTTCTTTCGCCGAAGCCGAAAAAATCGTCGGCGCTGAACTTGCGGCGAAAGTGCGCAGGATCGCGATCCAGCTATACAGCGAAGCAGCGGCCTATGCGCAAACCAAAGGCATCATCATCGCCGACACCAAGTTCGAATTCGGCGTCGATGCGGCGGGCAAGCTTTACCTGATCGATGAAATACTCACGCCTGACTCGTCCCGTTTCTGGCCCGCCGCCGAATATCGGACTGGCATCAGCCCGCCGTCGTTCGACAAGCAGATCGTGCGCAACTGGCTCGAAACCCAGCCCTGGAACAAGCAGCACCCGGCGCCGCAGTTGCCGCCCGAAGTTTTGGCGAACACGAGCGCGAAATATCGCGAAGTACTGCGGCTGCTGACCAGTTGAAGTCGCGCCGCAGAGCGATTGTCACGGAGGCGGCGGTCGTGGCGGCAATGTCCCGCCCTCGCTCATGAATGCGGGAGAAATTGAAAAAGCCGTCGCCGTTTTAAGGCGCGGCGGCCTGGTCGCCTTCCCCACCGAGACTGTGTACGGCCTCGGCGCCGATGCGGGCAATCCTGCCGCAGTCAACAAACTTTACGCAACCAAAGGACGCCCCGCCGATCACCCGGTGATCGTGCATCTTGCGGACATCGCGCAGTTAAAGCGCTGGACGCGCGACATCACGCCCATCGCGAGAAAACTTGCAGAGCGATTTTGGCCGGGGCCTCTGACGATGATTTTAAGACGCGCGCCCGGGGTCAGCGATGCGATCACTGGCGGGCAGGACACCGTCGGCATCCGCATCCCTTCACATCCACTCGCGCATACATTGCTGGATAAATTCGGCGGCGGCATCGCCGCGCCTTCCGCCAACCGGTTCGGCCGCGTGAGTGCGACGCTTGCCGAACATGTGCGGCGCGAGTTTGGCGACGCAGTCGATTTCGTATTCAATGATGGCGCCTGCGAGGTCGGCATCGAATCGACGATCGTCGATGCGACAGGCAGCGCGCTGGTGCTTTTGCGCCCCGGGCATGTCACTGCGCTCGATATTGAAAACGCAACCGGGATAGCGATTGTGGCGCCGACCGTCCATTCGCCGCGCGCATCCGGCACGCTCGCCGCGCACTACGCGCCGGCGACGCCGTTGCTCGTCATGGAAGGTGACCTGCTGCTCGAACTGGCGGCGACGCTCACGCGGCAGGGTCAGCGTGTCGCGGTGCTGGCGCGAAGCGCGCTGCAGCCGTTGCACCATGGCTTGACGTGGCTCGCCGCGCCGCTTGAAGCACACGCCTATGCGCATGACCTTTATGCCAACTTGCGCGTGCTCGACGCCGCCGGTTGCGGCGCGTTGCTCGTCGAACAATTACCGCAAACGCCCGCATGGGCTGCGGTCAATGACCGGCTCGGCCGCGCTGCAGCGGGCTCTCGACCACCTTCAACGCCACCACTTTGCTGACGACGATCTGATTGCGGCCGGCGTTCTTGGCCTCATAGAGCGCCGCGACGGCCACCTGCAACAGTTGATCGCGCCGGCGTCCATGGTCGGGGAAACACGCAAGCGCGACTGGCGTAAGAGTATTCGGACGCCCCCTTGATTGAAGGCAAAAAAACCGCGCCCCGAAGGGCGCGGCGTTGTCATGATGAAAGTAACTGGCGTGACGTTAAAGGTCGACGCGCAACTTCTGGTTCCTGGTTTCTTTCAGGAACAGCGTGCCGATGACCAGCGTCATTGAGGCGACCACGATCGGGTACCACAGCCCGTAATAAATATCCCCGGAGGCGGCAACCATCGCTGTTGCGAGCAGCGGCAGCATGCCGCCAAACCAGCCGTTGCCGATATGGTAGGGCAATGACATAGACGTGTAGCGGATTCGCGCCGGAAACAGTTCGACCAGGAACGCGGCGATCGGCCCGTAAACCATCGTGACGTAGATCACCATGATTACCAGGATGAGCTCGGTCATGAACCAGTTAACCTGCGCTTTGTCGGCAGAGGGCGGGAAGCCCGCAGCTTTTAGTGTCGCAGCGTACTTGGGCTGATCCCAGCCATCGATTTGCACGTCGCCGATCTTGACCGAAACCGACTTGCCTTCTATCGCGGGCACAGATTTAAAAGAAATGCCCTGCTTGGTCAGGAAGTCTTTCGCCTTGTCACAATCGCTGAACCGCGACCAGGGTCCGACGAAGATGTGAAAGTTACAGTCGGCCGCCGAAACAACTATCGGCGTTTTAGCGGTTGCCTCCTCCAACTGCGGATTGACGTAGTGCGTGAGCGCCTTGAAGAGCGGAAAGTACGTGAGTATCGCCAGCAGGCAGCCGGCCATAATGATGCCCTTGCGGCCGATTTTATCGGACAGCCAGCCGAAGAAAATAAAGAATGGCGTGCCGATTACGAGCGAAATGGCGATGAGAATATAGGCGCTCTGATAGTCGAGTTTCAACGTGATGATCAGGAAAAACAGCGCATAGAATTGACCCGTATACCAGACCACGCCCTGGCCGGCAGTCGCGCCCAGCAGTGCCAGCAAAACGATCTTGCCGTTTTCCCAGTTTCCGAAGCTTTCGGTCAGAGGCGCTTTCGAAGTCGCGCCTTCGCTCTTGATCTTGAGGAACACCGGCGATTCGTTTAATTTCAGGCGTATGTATACCGAGAACAGCAGCAGGATCAATGAAACCAGGAAAGGAATGCGCCAGCCCCACTCCACAAAATCTTTAGCGTCCATGCCCACACGGCAACCGAGAATGACCATCAACGCCAGGAAAAAGCCGAGAGTCGCAGTCGTTTGAATCCAGCTCGTATCGTAGCCGCGCCGATTTTCAGCCGCGTGTTCGGCAACATAAGTCGCCGCGCCGCCATATTCTCCGCCGAGCGCCAGGCCTTGCACGAGGCGCAGTGAGACTAAAAGAATTGGCGCGAGCCAGCCGATTGATTCATAGGTTGGCAACAAGCCAACCGCGAATGTCGCCGCACCCATGAAGATGATCGTGATAAGGAACGTGTACTTGCGGCCGACGATGTCGCCTATGCGCCCGAATACCAGGGCACCGAATGGACGAACCAGAAAGCCGGCTGCGTAAGTGGCGAACGCCGACAGCAGCGCCGCGGTGTCATTGCCTTTCGGGAAAAACAGAGCAGCAAAGAACGGCGCCAACGTCGCATAAAGATAAAAATCGTACCATTCGAATACAGTGCCAAGTGAAGATGCGAATATGACCCGTTTTTCTTCCGGCTTAAAATCGGCCGGGGTTGCGGTTGCTACGCTCATTTAGTCTCTCCTTTGGTGTTCAAACGGCGATTCGAAAAACGCAGCGTCACGGGGGATATTGTTTTCCTGATTGCAGTGTGACAGATATCACGCGCTTACCCCTTACGCGCGGTTGACGATAGTCGCCGCACGGTCGGTTCAGCTATTAGGGATAACCCTAATAGGTCGCGCGAGCACCGGGATTGCGAGGCGTGAGAGTGAGGCTTGCCGCGACCGTTAAAATTCTTACTGCAAGTCGCCGCCTGAATTACCCGCGTAATTATTGAGCGTTCCATAATGGATGACAATCGGAACGCTCAATCCCCCCGGTCCTCTCCCC
>JANXRI010000230.1 GCA_025353085.1 Betaproteobacteria bacterium | reverse complement strand
CTTGCAACTCGAGCGAGCGAAGGCGTGCCTTAAAGTCGGGGGCTTGCATTGCAAGACGCACTTCACTATCAAGCTTGCGGGTGATGCTGCGCGGCATAGCCGGCGGACCAAATACCCCCCACCATGCATACAAGTTCATATCCTTGATACCACTTTCCTCGAACGTAGGCACTTCCGGAAGTGCTTCAATGCGCGAATCACCGGTTACTGCAAGCGCGCGAAACCGGCCCGCGCGTATGTTCGCCAACGCCGCTGCGGGGGTGTCGGTCATGAAGAGGACCTCACCTCGCAGCACGTCGGTATGGGACTGGCCGCTGCCCTTATAGGGAATATGAGTAGCCTTCGCGTTAATACCAAGAAGAAAAGCCTCGGTCACGAGATGACCGATGGTGCCTGCACCATTGCTGGCGAAAGATACGGGCTTTGTTTTCAGTGCCGTAATGAGCTCGCCGAGCGACTTCGGATTGGCAGGCAGATTCGCAGTCAAGAGGAGCATGCCTGTCCTGGCGAAGTATGCTATGGGCGTGAAGTCCTTATCAGCGCGATAAGTGGCCGTCTTCGGGCTTAGCAGCGGGTACGTTATAAGCGTCGCATTTGTCGCTAACGTCAACGTATATCCGTCTGGAACAGATTGGGCGACGAGTTCGGTGCCCATCGCACCACTTGCACCCGGTCGGTTGTCGATAACGACCGATTGATTCAGTTGCTGGGATAGCTTCTGCGCTAGTACACGTCCAAGCACATCACTGCCGGTGCCCGGGCCAAAAGGCACGACCATTCTGATCGGGCGGTTCGGATAAACCTCTGCGCAGTGTAATTGCGAAAAACTCAGTATGAAGAAAAGGAATGCAGACCATACAGACACCATGAATGGTTTCATTCGCAACCTTTCATTACGACGCGTTTCGAACCACGTTGCCGATGCGCCACATCAACCGTATCGTAAATTCAATCGATCTTCGATAACCCTTGAGTTGAATGTACTCGTTGGCAGAGTGGCGGCGATTCGCATGTCCTGGGAGTGTCGCAATCCACGACATTCCAAGATCGGTGAAGAGCTTTGCAGCAATTGCCAGCGCGTCACGGGGCCACACTTCAGGATCGATTCCGCAATCGCCGTAGGTGGCAAGTAATTCTTTCACCGCCCAATCCCCCGGCGGTGAACCACCACCTGCATAGCCTTGACTCAAGGGCTCAATCGTAACGTCGGGAAATCCGTGCTTATCCAAATGGCGGCGCATCGATTCGATCATGTTTTGCACCGACATTCCATCAAGCGGACGCATATCGAGTGCCGCAACCGCCTCGTGCGGAACGATGACTTTATGCCCGCTATCCGAAACAAAGCCGGCTCTAAGTCCCGCCACGTTAAACTCACTCTGAAAGCAACGTGCCCGAATCGCTTCCCGAACGCTCTCTTGCTTAAAGCGGGTAACGCCCAAATCGATTAGCGCTCGCTCGGCATTGAAACGAGCGACCAGCTTGTCGACTAGTTCTTCGTCCTCCGGGGTTGGCACATTACGACCATCATAAAATCCCTCGATCGCTACATCGAGATCGCCGTCGGTTTTCATGCTAGCAAGGGCCGCCGCGAGGCGGTGAGCCGGGTTCGCGATCCACGTCGAATGCGCGCCATGAATCTCTGCGTTTTGCGGTCCTCCCCATTCACCGCCTTTACAGCGCAACTTCAGCGTCATCAATCCCTTGACTCGCAAGAACACGACGTTGGTACCGTCCGATTTCTGTGTGTACCAGGGCCAGAAACATACGTCGGCGCCGCGCAATTCCTCGGTGTGCGCTTCGACAAACGCAGGCAGGCTCTTGCTGCCGAGTTCTGACGCCTCGAATAGCATGATGATGTTGCAAGGGAGCGGGACCTTGGCGGCACGATAAGCCGCGACTGCACTCATGAGTGTCGCCACCGGGCCTTTTGTGTCTTCGGCGCCGCGCCCCACGATGCACTCACCAAGGTTCTCGTAGTCGGCCACACGACGGGCCTCGAATGGCGGCACCACCCAAGTGGGTTCATCCGCAGGCGTCGTATCGTACATGGAATGCATAACCATCGTGCGGGGCGCACCGACATCGAAACGACCGTAAACAACCGGAAAATCTACGCCTGGCACGCTTCTCGCAATTCCGCCGAGCTCGTTTATTTCCTTAGCTAACAAGCTCGCCATTTCTTCGAGCCCGCGGTTTTCCGCCGATACCGACGGCTGCCGAATATATCGTTGCAGTCGATCAACGTGATTTTCGAAGTTTTTTTCCGCTTGGCTCAATACTTTTTCCAGCATCTCAAATCCTCTTTTTGTCAGCTACTGTTTATCGCAATGGAGTGCAACAATTTGCGAGCAGCGTATCGGCTCTGGTTCCAAAACAATCTCGTGACTAGTCGATCTCCAAATCAACGAGTGGTCCATGCTGCTGCGCGCCATAAACGTCGCGATCCCCCATAGAACCGCTGCCGCGGCTTCCCCATCTTCGCGGTATCGTAATCTTTATTGCATGCACACGCTCAAATGGGATGAGCGCTACTTGTGCTTCGTCGATCCTGTAACGGCGGGCGATTTCCGCAGGTGTGAATCGGACCGATTTCAGTGTGCGTTGGTAATCTTCGGCGGCAGCAAACATTATGTCGATCGTTACCTGAAACGGACCCGCATTCTTACTCCGAATTACGCTCGCCAGATCGCCAAGGGTCGGCACGTTATATAGTCTCCACTTCAACGGGGAACAGCGCGTTCTGGTCTTTTACGTTCATTAAATGGTAGATGCTGAAATCGTAGACATCTCCACCCGCAAAATCCGAAGGCGAGAACGGAAAGGCCAGATTCCCAGCTGTCGCCTTTCGCCCCTTAAATGGACAATGAAGGTACGAGGACCGTGCGAGCGACAAGACATAACTTGCCAAGGAGTCGGTCGGCGCGATCGCCTCGATCAATATGCCGACCTCGGCCGGCGCCACGGTCGACGGCTCGAGCTCACCGAGGACGCCATTTTTACCGTAGTAGCGGAAATTTAGTTCATAGCCCTCTTTCAGCGCCTCCTCGTTCAGATTACGCCTGACAGCCTCGTTAACGGCTCGCTCTATAACGTCCAGATTTTCGATGACATGACGGTCGCGCGCACCAGCGATAGTAAATGCTCTCGCGCCTATGCGGCGAGCACCTTCAAGTTTTATCTTGAGACTCGGCGTGGGCGTAAAGCTCGATCCCGATACGCGTACGCTTTGGCGGTCTGCTTGGTCGAAATCTGCACCGCGAATGTCGACGATGCCCTCCGGCTCGTAGAGGAGGAAGGGATTCCCTTGCTCATACATCGTATGTGCGGCAACCGATTCTGGAGTGCAAACCCTGTGTTCAGCAAGAGGACGCACCAAAAAATGATCTTCGCGGATTGTGCCGAGAAGGCAATCATTGGGCGCGAGCGGTATTGCGCATTGCGCTCCACATTCCATTATCTTGGACATATGTAGCGCAAGGCCCGGATCAAACCCGCGCCATATCGGCAGCGCGGCGTAAATAGCGGTATCACAAGAACGACCCGCAATGACGACCTGCGCTCCCATTTCAAAAGCCGCAATGTAAGGATCCGTCCCGATCTGACCTACGATGTGGCTACTTTTTTCGATCAAATCGCGCGTCAGCGCCGGCGCCCCAGGCATTGGTTCGATTTCCCCCTTCTCCAGCGCCCGGATTACGGTGTGCTTATTTACGTCCGAGCGAATCACGCCGAGCTTGAAATGAAGATTTTCTTCCTTACAGATGCACCGCACGACATCGAGCGTGAGATCGACATTTGGCTTCGCACCTGCAAATCCCGCCGATCCTATAACGAATGGAATTTTGTTGCGAACAGCACCGACAAGTGCAGGTTTGAGATCCCGGTAGATCTGGTCGGCACGGACCAATGAGTTGCCGCTGCCGAGATAATAAGGGCCAGGGTCTGTAGAACCGGCGTCGCATCCCATCAGATGAGGTTTAACCGCAATACCGGCCTTCAAGCTCTCTATCTCATAGCCGTAGCCAAGCATGCCATTTACCGAAACAATCCGAATCTCGTCTGTCATCTGATTTGCCATAAGGTGGTCACCGGCGTTGCTCCGCCCTAGTCTGCGCGTATCCCAGCTTGCTTAATGACCTGCGTCCACTTCTTTGTTTCAGTTGCCAAGTATGCACCGAACTCCTGTGGATTACTCGCGACAACGTCCGCCCCGTCTTGTGTCAGCCGCTGCTTCATTTCTGGGGTCTTCAAAATGCGTACGATTTCTCGATTCAGCTTGCCGACGATTTCCTTGGGTGTCGCCGCCGGCGCGAAAAATCCGAACCAAGAGCTGAAATCATAGCCGCGAACGCCTTCTTCAGCGATCGTTGGCAGATCGGGAGCGGCTGACGAGCGCATGGCGCTTGTTACACCTAGCGCCTTTAATTTTCCGCCTTTGACGAGCGGCAGCACTGCGACCAGATTTCCGAACGTAAGCTGCACCTGCCCTCCAATCACAGCGGTAATCGCCGGCCCGCCGCCCTGATACGGCACGTGCACGATGGTCGTGCCCGTCAGCAACTTGAAGAGTTCCGCCGCAAGATGGAACGGACTGCCGCTGCCGGCTGAAGCATAGTTAAGCTTTCCAGGTTCAGTCTTGGCAAGTGCAATGAGGTCCTTCACGGAATTGACCGCGAGCGAAGGACTAACGACAAGAACATGCGGCACGCCTGCCACCAGCGTAATTGGATCAAAATCCTTGAGCGGATCGAAGTTGAGCGATTTGTACATGCTTGGATTCGTTGCGAGCGTTATGGTCGCGAGCATAATCGTGTAACCGTCGGGTGGCGACCTAGCGACCATTTCAGCGCCGATATTCCCCGCTGCACCCGGCCGATTATCGATGACAACGTTATATCCCACGCGCTCGCTCAGCTTTTGACCGATTACGCGTGCGAAGACATCCGTGCCACCACCTGGTGGCCAAGGAACGACCAGGCGGATCGGCTTGGTTGGGTAATTCGCCGCGCTCTCTGCGGCAATGACGAAATTGGAAACTCCAACCATTGCCGCGATGCAAAGAAGCGAACAGCCCACTTTCATGAAACACCTCTGTTTATATACTTGCTGGACGATATCAAGTGCGTCCGTGCGACTTGCCTGCTATTGAATGCCAAATATTTTTTTAGCATTTCCGGCAAAATAATCATCAAGCACCGCCGCGTCGAACGGCAGCTTGCGCGTGTCGTCGACCGTTTGTATGACTGGTCGCAGCGGATATGCCGAACCGTAAACGATCTGCTCGCGCAGCGTGGAATTGGCAGCTTCGACATAGGCCATTCCACCGGGCGCGAATATATACATGTCGGGCGAAACGTAAACGTTCGGGTGCTTGAAAGCGACACCTAGAATTTCCTGAATGAACGGGTAGCAGCCGTGCCCAAGGATGATTTTCAGCTCGGGATAGCGGGTTGCCAAACGATCGATGTAAAGCGGATTCGATACTTCGATATCGGGACCTGCATAAGGTCCGCTCATAATGTTCACGGGAACATTGAGTTCAAGACACTTCTCGTAAATCGGGAATAGCCGCGCATCGTCTGGCCCCACGCCCAGCGCCCTACCCGGCTCGAGAAATATACCCTTTAGCCCCAGCGATCGAATGCACCGATCGGTTTCTTGGACGGCGTTATGTATCGTATTTGTCGGATCGATGCCCGCGAGACCTATGATGCGACCACGGTATTGGTCTTGCAGCTCGGCGATTCTTTCATTCTTGATGAAGGCCGCATTGAATTTGCGTCCCATAAACACCTCAGGGCTGTTGCGTCCCTGGACGACTGCGATATCGATGCCTGCGGTTTTCATCTCCTCGAAAAACATTTCCATCGAACCCGCGATGAACGCAGGCGATACTTCGCGGGCGCCGGTGCGCCGGCCATGCCAGGTCAGGCGCGGAATGTCGAAGTAGTCGCGGAATTCCTGCAGCGGCGGCCGGCAGCGAACGTCAATAATCATGGCTCATTACCTCATTCAATGCGCAAAAGACGCGCCGCATTCCGATACAGGATTTTTTCCTGCAACTCGGCGGGAAGATCCCATTCCAGAAATGCCTCGACGCTTTCCTTGAGCGGCCGGCTTGGATAGGCGGTGCCGAATAACAAGCGGTCGCCGAGGAAGAATTTCGCTGCCTTGATGTATTCCTGCGCCCCTGGCGTGTTGATGCCATTCATATAAAGATCCGGCGACACATAGACGTTTTCACGAATAAAAGCGACTTCCATCATGGGCATGATATTGGGCCACGCCGCGTGCGACACGATAATCTTCAGCTTGGGAAAGTCTTTGGCCACCCTCAAGACGGGCGACGGTGATCCATATGACAAATCGTGGCCGACCATCGATGCGAGATAGCCGCTGAGGGTAATCGACATCGGAAAATCGAGCGCCTGGCATTTTTCGTAGAGCGGATAAAGCCGCCGATCGTCCGAATACATGGCTTCGAACGTTGCGCCGGGCTCGATCGAGGCACCTACATAGCCTTTGATTTTTGAAGTCCGTTCGATCTCGGCCACGCCACGCGCGATATCACGGAGGTCAATACCGGCAAAACCCACGAACCGCTGCGGGTGCTCGTTGATCGCCGCGGTGATTTCGTCGTTGGGCACGGCACCATGCGGTGGCGCTGATTGCCTTCCCATGACTACACCCCAAGTAATGTGCGCCTCGTCCATCTCATCAAGCAGATCCTGCATCACTTGAGTTTTTACGGATTTCGGCCGAGGGAAGCCATACCGCGTCGGATAATAAGCGGTGCCCTCGGTAAATTGCGCCGTGGTAACCCACGACTTCAGCGGCGGCCGCAAGCGCATGTCGATAATTTTCATTTAAGCCTCGTTGGGGAAAAACAGCGGGTTGCCTATACGGCAGACGAGCGTCACACAATTCTAATTGGCCTTTACATTCGCGCTTCGAATCACTTCTGCCCATTTCTTATTTTCGAGTTCGATCTGCGCGCGAAATTGATCAAGGCTGCTGGCGATGGGCTCGACGCCTTCGGCCAGCAGGCGATTGAGCACGGACTCGTTGCTCATTACAACGGCAGATTTCTTGTATAGCAGTTCAATAATGCTTTTTGCGGTTCCGGTTGGTGCCAACAAACCGAACCACACCGTCACGTCATAGCCCGGCAATCCTGATTCGCCCAAGGTGGGCAAATCGGGAAAGGCACGACTGCGCTTCTGTCCGGTAGTCGCGATAGCGCGCAAGCGTCCCGCTTTTGCCTGCACGAGAGCTGCCGGCACGGTCGAAAAGTAAAGCTGCACCTCTCCGCCTAACAATGCTGTGATGGCGGGTCCGCCACCCTTATATGCAATATGCTCCATCTCAACTTGTGCCGTGCGTTTGAACAACTCCGCCGCAAGATGCCCCATCGAGCCAACGCCAGGCGCTGCATAGTTGATCTGGCCAGTGCGGCTGCGAATATGATCGATCAGCTCCTTAACGGATTTCGCCGGCACGGCCGGATTGACCACCACGACCAGAGGGGTCGCAGCAAGATTCGAAATCGGTACAAGATCCTTAATCGGATCATAGGAAAGCTGCCGGTATAGACTGGGAAATGTCGAAAAATTACCCGATATTAGGAGCAGTGTCTGACCATCCGGAGATGCCCTCGCGACGAGTTCGCCCGCGACCGTGCCCGCTGCTCCACCACGGTTGTCGATGACAACAGGACTGCCAAGCCCCTGCGCAAGGTCCCCCATTATCATGCGCGCGACAAAATCAGTTCCACCGCCCGGTGCCGCACCTACGATAAGCCTGACCGGGCGCGACGGATAAGTCTCTGCAGCACCGGCTGCAACGCCGTACAGCAGCATCAGAACCCATGACGCGGCTCGGACAAGCGACAACGCATCAGCTTTCACTAGCGCGCTTTCCAGTTCGGCTTTCGTTTTTCCTGAAACGCGAGAATTCCTTCTTTTGCGTCTTCGCTTAACAGTACTCGATTGGCGATGTCCCGCGACATGTACATGCGATCTTCCGTCCCCAGATCGTGCCCACGTCTCGCCGCCTCCTTGATCGCGTGAACCGCAAGAGGCGCATTTTCCAGAATTTCGCGCGCCCACCGTTCGGCCGTTTCCATCAATTTCTCGTGCGGCACGACTTCATTCGCGATCCCGAATCTGAGAGCGTCCTCGGGGCTGATGAATTTTCCCCTCATTAGATACCCCATCGCCTGCGTCCACGGCAACGCATGCGTCAAAAAGCTCGGTCCGCTTTGCGATGAGATACCCCGCTTGACCTGCGGCCAGCCGATGCACGCCCGCTCGGACATGATGACGATATCCGAACTCAGCGCAAATCCACCGCCCTGAGCGAGACAAGGGCCGTTAAGCGCAGTGACGATCGGTTTGTAAATACCGCGTAAAAAGAGATAAAGCTCGTCGTACGACATCACGGTGCCGTCGTCGAGCGGCTTTTCGAGCAGATCTTTACCCGAGCAGAACACATCGCCGCGCCCTGTCAGGACGCAGAGCCAAACATCTGAATTGAATTTGACGTCAGTCAGCGCGACTTGAACCTCGCGGCGCATGGCATTATTGATGGCGTTCTTTTTCTCTGGGCGGTTTAGAGTTACATAGCCCACATGCTCGCGCACTTCGTAGATAACAGCTTCACCCATAAACTTCTCCTGTATCTGAATTTCAGAAAATTGGCGCGAACGCGTCAGCCGACTTAGCTACTGGCTCGCTGTGAGGTGAGTATCGCCTGCGCCCTCACTAGCACCGGGCGGTCGATCATTTTGCCGTCCACCTGAACAGCGCCGCCATTGGCCGCCCCTGCTGCTTCCACCACGCGTTTTGCCCAGCTCATTTCTTCCGCGCTGGGTGAAAAGCACTGATTCACTGTCCCAATCTGCTTTGGGTGAATGCACAGTTTTCCGCCGAAACCCAGACGTTTTGCATAGAGGGTATCGTCTCTGACGCGCTCAACGTTTTCGATATCAACAGTTACGCCATCAACCGGCGGTTGCAGTTGCGCAAGCGTTGACGCGAGCACCATGCCCGAACGGAAGAACAGTAACTCGTCGCGTTCACCCGTGATGCCCAAGTCGAGCTGGAAATCGATGCTGCCGAAGACGAGGCGCTGAACGCCGGGCGTCGCGCCGACTTTCGCCATATTGGCGTAGCCAACTGCGGTCTCGATCAGCGGCAGCAATATCGCTCCCGGTCGCGCGCGGCTACCGGCGTGGCGAATCTGTTCCGAGGTTTCCGATTTGGGCACGACGATGCCGAGCACGCCAAGTTCGCTGCATAGCTTAAGGTCGTCTTCAAACCACTCAGTGTCGGGTCCGTTTATCCTGACAAAAACGGACTCTGCGCATTGCGCAGAGCGCGCTATCGCGTCACGCGCGGAACGCTTGTCGCCCGGCGCAACAGCGTCTTCGAGATCAACGATGACGGCATCCGCGCCCGATGCGAGCGCCTTCGGAACACGCTCGATACGAGTAGCGGGCGCAAAAAGGTACGACCGGGCAATTGGAGTTTGCATGATAGCTTAAAATGAAGCCGTTCCGCGCATGGCGTAATTACCCGTCTCGTTTGCAGTCCAGACGTCTGCCTTGGATGTCGCACCGTCAAGATTGCCGTTTACCGTAAACGCTTGACCTGCGAACAGCGGATGCTGCGCCCTGTATTCAAACTTTTTAATGGGCCGATCTGCATTTTTGCGGCAGAGGTCGAGCAGCAGTGTCGCCTGCATGGGGCCGTGTACAACCAGACCCGGGTAGTGCTCTTCAGTGGTTGCATAGTTTTCGTCGTAATGAATGCGGTGTCCGTTGAATGTGAGCGCCGAATAGCGAAAGAGTAATGTTGTGTCCGGCATCATGCTTCGCGTCCAGGTGGGATTAGGCGGCGCCGACTTGCCCGGAGGCAACGGGTCGCCTTTCTGCGCCGCATCTCGATAAACAATGTCCTGATCCTCAACGATCGCAATGGCTCCGGCCGCCTTGACCGTATGCCGAACGGTCACAAACACCAGCGTCCCGCTGCGGCCGGTTTTTGGTTCGACGGACACGATCTCGGATTCGCGTGAGATTGAATCGCCAATTTTAAGCGGCTGAATAAACTCGAGCCGCCCGCCTGCCCACATGCGACGTGGCAAGGGCACCGGCGGCAGGAATCCCCCGCGCTTTGGATGCCCGTCGGAACCGAGTTCCGAAGCGGGCTTTGCTTCGAGGAAAAAAATCCAGTGCCATCCATTCGGCACCGGACTACCGTGAGCCACGTTGAGATTAGTTTCGTCGAGCGTCGCGGCAAGCGCGGCGATGGGCCACGCGGTAATCGTATCGCTACGGACTTCTTTTTTTCCAACCCATTCGCGCAAGTGCTCGAAGCTATCGCCTGTCATTTCAATTCCTCAACGTTGATATCCAGCCATTCCTTCAAAACCTCGGCCGTATGCTGACCGAGGGTTGGCGGCGGCCTGACTTCGGTTGGTGTCTCAGACATACGCCACGGAGGCCCCACCACTTTGATCTTTCCGGAAACAGGATGATTCACTTCGCGTAATAGACCGCGATGCTTGACCTGCGGATCCTCGAGTGCCTGACTATAATCATTTACCAGCGCGTACGGAATTCGATATTCCGTCAGTCGCGCCGCCCAGTGTGCCGAGTCCATCTGCGCAATTCGCTGAGCAACCAAATCGTTTATTGCTTGCCGGCTCTCCAGGCGCAGAGCCATTGTTGCAAAGCGTGGGTGATCCAGCCACTCCAATTGGTCCATCGCCTCGCAAAATGGTTTCCATTGCCCTTGATCGTGGACCATCACAGCGATATAGCGATCGTCAGCCGTCCGATATGTGTTTGCAGGCACCCGCAGTGGATTTTCATTTCCGAGGCGAGGCGGTGCTATGCCGGCCTGCAACGTCTCACCCATCCGCGTGCCGGCCGCCGCAAGCAATGCGTCTTGCATGCTAAGGTCGATGTATTGGCCTCCGCCATCTTCAGTGACGAGCCGAAGTGCGCTCACAATGGTATAGGCCGCAAACATACCGGAAATGACATCGGCGAGCGGCGCGCCGACCATGACGGGATCAGCATCCGGAAATCCGGTGACGCTCATGATGCCGGTGACTGCTTGAATAATAGAGTCGAGTGCAAGGCGACTACGATGCGGTCCAGTTTGACC